>JBEHXB010000071.1:0-9220 GCA_048498895.1 Pseudomonadota bacterium | reverse complement strand
TCGAGCCGGGCTCGACTCTGCCGGCGCTCGGCGTCCTTGCGCAACCGGTAGAGCTGCTGTGCTGCCACGCCGGCAAGGTCGTTCATCGCATCGGCAAGCCCATCGATAGCATCAGGCGCGCAGTCGGCGATCAGACCGGCATAAAGAGGAAGTTCGTCGGCGCCGGCCATTGCCACCAACCCGGCTGCACTGCCGTAAAAGGCAGTCAGCTTTCCGAGTTGGGATAATGCGCGCACGAACCATGCGCCAAACCCTCCCTGGTCGTCGAAAGGAGGCCCTTGTGAATCCCCGCCCTGCCAGGCGATCGAGATCGCACCATGTAACGACACGGAAATCTCGCATGCCCGAGCGGGGCAACCGGTTGCCTGCCCCAGAACCCTCGCTGCCCTGCCTATCGCCGCATGACAGGACGGGACATCAGAGGCTGCCAGGATGCCCCTCGCAGCTGACAGAACGGTCAAGTTGCAAACTTCCAGCCGGGCCACGCGCGTGCTCATCCCAGCGGATCCGTTACAAGGTACGTCACGCTCACCGGAGATAGCCCTTCAACAGTCGGCACAAACGGCAATCGCGCGAACCGATTGTCGCTGTAGCCGATGTTGACGGTAATTTCCTCACCGTCACCTTCGGCTGCAAAGGCGATTTGAATATCTGCCTCAGCCGGATCAACCAGCGGCGCAAGTGATTGAAGCGTTCTTTGTACCGCCGCCAGGGCCAACGCCTGCCGCTCAGGGTCATCAAGGCCGGCAACCGCCGCCCGACCGCCTTCCGCCGCCGCATAGGTGAGCGCGATTCTCACGGAATATTGAATCCCGAACACAATCATCCCGAACAGAAGCGCCAGAAAAACAGGAAGAAGCACCGCGAATTCAATCGACACGTTGCCGCCTGAATCGGCGAACGGACACCACTCATCCCTGTTGCGCGGCGGCGACACGAATGCCTCGTCTATGCACCCTTGGCGGTATCAAGGTCATCCTTCACATTTTCAAATATGGTGTGGACGTCCGCTCCAATCCCGGAAATCAGTGTCCACAAGCCAATGGCGATGCCGGCAGCCAAAAGACCATATTCAACCGCCGACAGGCCGCTTTCGTCACCGATAAAGCTAATCATGCAGTCCGAAATTTTCTGAGAGATATTCATAGTCTTCTCCTTCATTAGCCAAACAATGCCGCGTGGCTGGCGCCACTTCCCGAGATGGTATTAATGGCGTTCATAACCTGAAGCGCCGTTACTTCCCGAAATATCGGCCGCGCCAGATCCAACCTCCACCACCGGCGCGCCAACCTGCTCGATATATTTGCGGATGATCAGGCTTGCCTCGTTGCCGGACATCGCTCCGTAAGACCCCCGCGCGGTATATTGCGCGTTCATGATCTGGTCGGCCGAGACGTGCGGCTGTATGGGAGCGGGCGCGCAGCCACTAGCCAGCAATGCCAAAACCGCTCCCCAACCCGCACGCACCGCAATAGGAACCTTGTGCCTCATCGCGCCTCCTCTTTGGCATCTGGCGTCTGCTCTGCCGACCACTCTCGCGCGAACTGAGCGACAGTCCCGCGTTTATGCGCGTCAGCGATCGAGTCCAGCAGCACCGTCAGCTTTGATTGATCGTTGGACATACGGGCGGCCAGGATAAGGTTGTTCCGAATGACTTCGGACTGTGGATCGAGCTCTAGTGCCCGGCTCAGATTCTCTTCCGCTACCGCACTGTCCGGCCCCAAATTTAGGCGCGCGTAACCCAGGTTATTCAGGTACTCCGCGTTCGCGGGTTCGATCGCCGAAGCCCGGCGGAAGTCTTCGACCGCAACAGTCCAATCACCCTTCGCAGACTCGGCACGGCCCATGCCGCTATAGGCGGCAGCGGAATATGCCGAACCGATTGCCTTCTGATAGGCCGCAATGGCCTCATGGGGGTATCCGGCGCCCACCAGGGCGTTACCGCGCAATATCTGGGCGCGAGCCGAAGGCCCCTTGTATTCATCCAGAAAGGCCAGTGCGGCCTGGTACCGGCCCTGCCTGATCAATCCTTCTATGGCACCAAGATAGAGACTGTCCCGCGCACTGTCGCTGAGCTCACTTCCAGACGCATTGTCATGCCGCATTATCCGGGCAGCGAATTTCGACATTGTGCATGCAGAAAGCAGTGGCGCGATTACAGACAACAAAAGCAGCAATCTCATCGCTTCCTCGAATTTTGCAGATCATGTGCGACATGGCCGAGCGTTTCGATCACGTCTGAAACCGCCGGCCCGGCTAACGCCACCATCAGAACCGGCATGAAAAACACCAGCATGACCATGGTAAGCAGCACGGATTTTCGGCCTACCTGCTCGCGGGCCATCGCCAACCGCACCTCTCCGATGTCGATCGCCAGCCGCCGCAACGGCGGTCCCAACTCACCACCTTGAAAGAGATTGAGCTTCAAAAGACCTGCAAAATCGCGTCCTTCGCTTATTGCAAGCCGTTGCGCGAGGCGATCAAGCGCCTGATCATAGGGCAGCCCCTCGTCAATCTCGCTCAGATAGATTTTCATCTGTGCCGCCGTCACAGGAGAGGTTTGGTCGATTTGCCCGGCAACATGACGCAATGCCTGGTCGATGCTGACGCCGCTGTCCAGGATCATCAGAACAAGATCCAGAACATAGGGAAGTTCGCGCCGTATCTCACGCTCCCGGCCGCCGATGCGCCATCTCAGGCCTATTTCGAAGGCTCGATAGACGGAAACACCGGAAACAGCGGCAATGGCAGCGTCCATGGTGCCGACAAAGCCATTACTGAGGCAGGGCAATAGCAGCGCCGCCAGAATCGCCGTCGCCGTTGCGAACAGGCGTAGGCCCACAAAGACAAAGGGCCCCGCGGATGAGGAGAACCCAGCTCGCTGAAGCTCGATCTGGATTCTTCTGACTGATCCGACACCCGCAGCCTTGCGGCCCAACCACTCGAAGTATTTCATAACGAGGCCGGTCGCCCCTTCCGATCCGCGCTGGGACAATATCTCGACATGAAAGCGCCGCTCGATCCCACGATCCACGGCACAATCATGCACACCACGACCCAATGCCAGGGAGCCGACGGCCAGGAGAGCCCCGGCAACCCACCACGCGAATGTCGGAAGCGTTGCCATATCAATACTGTGTGCGGGTGACGATGCGCATGAGCCACACACCGATGAACTGAGAAACCAGAGCATAAATGATCATCTTGTGCCCGGCCTCTGTTTCCCAAAACCAGCGGGCATAGCTGCGATTGGACAGCATCACCATTGCCGCCACTAAAGCGGGAAGCATTCCCAGGACCCATGCGCTGGCACGAATTTGGGTGGTACTGGCGCGCAACTCGCGCTCGATCGCGGTGCGCCGGCGCACATTTTCGATTATATTGCGCAGTATATGCGTCATGGATCCGCCGAAACGCAGATTGGTACGCGCGGCGGTTGCCAACAGATGAAGATCATAAATGTCGAATTCCCCGGCGCACCGTTCAAGACTTTCGGCAACGCCGCTGCCGTTGTGCATCCGGCGAATGGTGGCCGCCATTGCGGCAGCAACGGCGGGTGAAGAATTTGTTGCCGCCCGTTCCAGTGCCCCCGAAAGGCTGTTGCCCACTGCAATCGCCTGACGCACCTTTTCCAGAAAACCCGGCATGGCTTCCGAAAGGGCCCGCATTCGCCTGCGCGCGCATATCTGCAGTGTGCCCACGCCCAGCCCCAGTATCGCCAGCGCCGCCATACCGCCGCCTGCCGGGCCGAAGAATTTTGTCGCAAATCCCACAGCAACGAGGCAGGCCAAAAACGATGCCGTGATGTAGCGCGGCCGCAATTGCCAGCCCGCCTGTTGCAGTCTTCGGTTCAAGCCACGCGGAATAAGCGAATGAAAGAACGCCGCGTAATCGTTTCGGACTACGCTTGGGCTATATTCGACCTGGAGAAGGCCCATCAGTCGCTCAAATTCGTCGCGACGCGCGCGAGCTACCCACAACAGGTATAACAGTGATGCCGATACCAACATGCAGCCCGCTGCCAGGACCAGGAAGGGCAATCTCATTTGCGCATCCCCTTGCGCATCAACTGTTCAGCACCTGAATAGACTTCGCGCTGCGTGTAATGACCGCCCTCGATGCCCGCGATTTCGACTATCCCCGCAACGCTGCGCCGTCCGTCTGCCGCGCGCATGGTCTGAACCACGATATCCACCGCACTGACAACGAAGCGACGCACCGAGTTGAGATCGGAGGAAAAGCCGTACAATCCCATCAGCATTTCCAGGCGCTCCAGTGCATCCGACGTACCGTTTGCATGAATCGTGGCCATAGAACCATCATGACCGGTCCCCATCGCCTGAAGGACCTCGATTGCCTCGTGGCTCCGCACTTCCCCCAAAATGATCCGATCGGGCCGCATTCGCAAAGCGTTGCGCAACAAGTCCCTGGCTGTCACCTCTCTTGCCCCGTCGATGGACGCCGGCCGCGTTTCAAGACGAACCACATGTCGCATCTGCAACTGCAATTCCGCCGTATCCTCGATCGTGACGATGCGTTCCTTTTCCCCTACATAAGAGGAAAGGGCATTGAGCAGCGTCGTCTTGCCGGATCCCGTGCCCCCCGAAATCAGAATGTTCCGGCGCGCGCGCACTGCGTCAGAGAGATAGCGAAGAGCGCTGGCACTCATCGTGCCGTTTTCCACCATCATTTCGCCGGTAAGCGGAACGCTCTTGAATTTGCGGATCGACACATGCGGACCGTCCAGTGCGACCGGAGGAATCACGACATTAATGCGCGATCCATCCGGCAATCGACCATCCACGAACGGCGTGGTCTCATCCACTCGCCGACCGATCGGGGCAACGATTCTCTGGATGACGTTCATCAAATGCGCCGCATCGCGAAATCGGGCGCGTGCCGGCTCGAGTTCACCCTTGCGCTCCACATAGATGCACGTCGGTCCGTTCACGATCACATCGTCGATCGCCGGGTCGTCCAGCAATGGCTGAAGGGGGCCAAATCCGACAACCTCATTTGCCACATCCAAAATCAGCTGGGTGCGTTCGCCACTGTTGAGCGCAAGACCACGCGCGCCCAGTACGATACTGATGGAGCGAGCTATTTCATCCAGCAGCGCGGAATGTTGCATCGCTTCGCCGGTTATCCCCTGGCGCTCGAGATACTCCAGTGTCACATCAAATACGCGAAATTTGATCTCTTGGTACCGATCCGAGATCATCACGTCGTCTGACCCGTTCTTTGCGGGAAATGCATGCGGAGCTAGGCTATTCATGACGCTTGTGCCTTCCGCAGCCAATGCATCAAGCGAATCGCGCGCGTCCCCGCCCGTGCCTGCAGTAATCCTTCGGACACCAAAAAGGCTCGAACAGCGCTGGTGTAGGGCGATTCACCCCGCAGACTGAGGGGCCGCCCCCTGTTATGCGCCTGCGCCAATGCCGTCCAACTCGTTGTAAGAAGAAGTGACCGCTCAGCGCCAATGGCACGAACGATATCCTCGGCACCCGGGGCCATGTTGGGCGCCAGCAGATGAATAGCCAGTACCACGTCGCCGGCACCAATACCGCCGGCATTCAGTTCGCCCAACAATGCCTTGGCGTTGCGGATGGACGAGAAGCGCTGATTGCAGCACAAAAGCGTGCGCCTTCTGGCGCTGTCACCGCTCGCCAAAACCTGCCGCGAGAATGGTCCCCAGAAGATCACTACCGCGTCAAACATCGCGCGCAGAACTTGCAGCAGGATGGACAGATCATTTAAGGCCGGCAACGCCGGCATATCGCCGGACTCGTCAGCCAGCGGTAAAAGGTACACCCCGGATTCCCGCGATTGAGCCAATGCGGTGTCGAAGAATGCATGATCCATGCGATGCATTTCACGGATGGCCTGGGGAACGGACAAGGAGGTTTCCACGCCCAATGCCGAACGCAACGGACTTGCCGGCAGCGACAAGTCCAGCAGCATGACGCGCCGCGATCTGTCTTCGGTCGCCAGCATCGTGGCAAGATTGAGTGCCAGGTCAAAATCTTCATCACAAGGACCAGAACTCAGAATATCGAAATGAAAGGAAGAATTGCCCTCACCTCGCTTGGCAGCGTGGTCCCGCAAGCGGGTGAGTATCGCAGAACGAACCTCGGCATCCGACGAATCCCGGTCCAGAAAATCATCGACCCCGGCACGAAATGAGGCCAAGATCATTTGGGCGCTCATTTCGTCACCGATCGCTATCAGGGGCAGTTCGGGAAACAGCGTCCGGATGGCAGCGATCGACTCCAAGACCGTTCGCGCGCCGGGATGGGCCCCGGCATCCACGATAATGCCATTTGGCTCAAGCCGCCTGGCCAGGCTAAGGCCACCTTCGTGCCGGGGATCTACGGGCATTACCGCACAATCTGTCGAAAGGGCCGTCTGCAGCCTTTCGATTAGCCTGCCATCGCCGGAAATGAAGGCAAGATTGTATCGCATGTTACGGCAGCAATCCGTGTTCGACGAGGTAATTGTCGAGCTGCATGTTCCCCACCATGCCGGAGGCTGGACGATAGGGCGGCAAATCCTCTCCAGGCAGCTTCGGCACCTCGCCCGGCTTCAAGGGGCGAACCAGATGGGGCGTTGCGATGATGATAAGTTCCTGCTGCTCTCTGGTATCCTGGGTCTGTCGAAAAAAAGCGCCGATAATTGGCAGATCACCGATTCCGGGCAGCTTGTCTTCGACGCTGGAGTTGGCGCTGTACATGAGCCCCGCCAGAACAAAACTTTGGCCGTCGCCGAGTTCAATCGTCGTATGGGTCGATCGCGTCTTGATGGCAGGTATCGTATAGCCCTCAATCTGCACCGCATTGGTGGGATCTAGTTCACTTACCTCCGGATTGACGTTCACAACGATCCGATCATTGTCCAGGACAGTGGCCTTCAGGTTCAGCTGAACGCCATATTTATGGTAATCGATGGTGATGGCATTGCCCCCCGCGCCCGGTTGCGGAACGGGAATTGGAATCTGCCCGCCGGCGAGAAAATTCGCAGTCTCTCCGGAGCGCACCAGCAACGTGGGTTTGGCAAGCATTTGGGCCAGATGGGCACTGCTAAGCGCACTTACGGTGCTCATGAAATCCGCGCCTGGCCAAGCCATAAGGAGATTGAAGGCTCGGCTGAGCGGAAGCCCGCTTGTCACGGAGAGCCCGGATCCCCCCAAAAAGGAGAAATCGCTCAACGAGTTTGGAACCGTCGAAGCGAACTGAAATCCGCTATTACCCAGGCGCTGAAGATTGATGCCAAGTGCTTTCATCGCTGTCACGGAAACCGACGCAAATCGCACTTCAACAGCCACCATTTGGGTTTGGCCAACCGTTATCGTGTCCGTGATGCCCTTTCCCAGCTCGGCACCGGCCAGCCTGAGCGCCCTGTCGTGCGCCGCGGCCGAAGGAACGCGACCACCAAGCACAACCGTCTTGCCAATATCCTGCAGCGAAACATCGACAAGTTCAGGATCGCCTGCGAAAGCCGCTTTGAGACTTGTAATGTCTGAACCCACAATGAGGTGATATCTGGTCGGCTCGGTCTCGTTCCCCATCCACGTCAACAGATCCGTCATACCGGTCTTGCTGCCCAGCACGCGTAACTGGTGTGAAGAGACGATCTTTACATCTGCGATCGACGGATCACCCACTGCCAGGCTGCGAATGTTTTCCGTTGTGCCGATAAGTTGCTGCTCACCGATGGGGATCACAATGTCATCCGCCAGTGCACGGCCGGCTGTAAGGCCGCACAACAGAATTGCGATTGAAACAATCGACCTCACGAAAAGTGTCCCGTTGATAGAAATGGATTTCATGGCACGCGAACCGTGCTGCGGTCATGGCCGGAATAGACGGTGATTCCCATTGCCGGCCGCCTGTGCGACTTTCTGGCGCCGGTCGGCTCAGACGCCGCGACCACAAGCATATCCAGATCGGCCGATGCCGCCCGCGCCGCCGCGACGTCCTCCGGATTGCGAATAGCGAGGGACACATTGCCCAGCCTGGCTGCCAGGGCCACCTTCGACAGATCACCCGAATGAAGCGCCAATGTAACCGTTCGCGCAGCGGTATCTGCACTGTCCCTGCTTTTCTGTCTGGTTCCAACGGCAAGAACATCGACCCCCTGTAACAGCAGCGTGCTCTTGCTTCGATCGTTCGTCCGATCAATTCCAGTCTGCCGGCTGCCAAAAAGGGCGCCCGGCAGCGTGACATAAAGATCAACCGTATCGCCGACCTGGAGGAAGCCACCTGCTATATCGGCTTCGGAAATGGGAATTGCATAGGCGCGATATCCCAGGGGCACGCGTGAGGATATACCCGAGACAACCTCCCTGGTGATCTCTGACGAAAGCACCTGCCGCCCCGCCGCAATCGGCGCCAGCGCCATGTGACCCTCCGCATCTGACACGGTGCTCAGCGCAGCTTTCGAGCTGCTTTCAACTCGGATTGAACGCACCACCAAGTTGCTTCCGGTCAGACGCTCGCCGCGGGCAATGTCAGATTTCGCGAACAGCACAGGTGTCAATGGTTGCACCTTTTCGGCACCGGAGTGCGCCGAACCGGTTTGACCAACCTGCACATTCAGCGCGACCCAGACCAAGCCGCCCGCCGCCAGGAAAGACATAAGGGCGACTGGAACAATGATGACGGGCCGAAATGACAATGTATGAAGTCCGCTCAAATCAGTTCTCGCAAGCGCTCGAAATCAGGAACAGATCATAGATTGGTCTATACGCAACGTGAGTGCATCTATGTACGAGTGCGCGACGTGTAGACCACGACCCTTACCAGCCAATAAACAAAAGAAGACAAAACTTCACACGCAACACAAAAGAACAAGAAACTTTCATCGTCAGGACGCGGATCATCTGCGACCATCATCAAGTTGATGGAAGACAGGTTTTGTATTTTCGATTTTTTCAGATGACGCTGAAATTGCTGGGCAAAAGCGGTCACAACGCCAATACAACCCGTCGCTGATTATCACGTGTGTTTCAGCGACCGCATTGTGCGGCATCAAACGCTGCAACCTGTGCGCCGCACCAGGTTGCAGATCGGCGCACCGTACGAAGGTGAAGG
Source organism: Pseudomonadota bacterium (assembly GCA_048498895.1). Taxonomy (GTDB): domain Bacteria; phylum Pseudomonadota; class Alphaproteobacteria; order Micropepsales; family Micropepsaceae; genus Rhizomicrobium. The sequence goes on along the minus strand of JBEHXB010000071.1, from coordinate 131 downwards.
TGGCTCGATGAAATGTCTTTTGGTTATGATGACCGCGGTCGCTGCAGTGACGATTTCGGGCCAGGAATGCTCGGCTGACGTTTCTCCGTCGGGTCTATATGTCGGCCTAGGTACCGGCTGGAGCATGATCG
>JBEHXB010000070.1:0-9462 GCA_048498895.1 Pseudomonadota bacterium | reverse complement strand
CCCTGGCGCCGGCCGTTCGCGCAGGACTTCGCGGCGGAATCTGAACAGCTCCGCTGGCCGCCCCCGGGCCGGGGTGGAGAATTTCCCGGTCCCTTCCACCAGGCCCTGCTCATTCACCAAGCGACGGAAATTCTGCTTGTGCAGGCGCAGACCGGCCAGCGCCTCCACGGCCCGCTGCAGCTCCAGGAGGGTGAAGGTGGGCGCCATCAGTTCAAATACCACGGGGCGATATTTCAGCTTGCCGCGCAACCGTGCAATGGCGGTGGCCAGAATGCGACGATGGTCGAACATCATGGGCGTTCCGACCCGCACGGTGTCGGCGCCTCTGGTTGCCTTTTCGGAACCGCTGTCGCGATAGAATTCCTCTACCAGCCCCGCTTCGTAGAGGAGCTCGTAACGTTCCAGTACCCGCTCTTCGTCCCAGCCTTCGCCGAAGCAGATGTTGATGCGTTCGCGCCGCTGTTCGGCGATTTCCGGGCTGGATGCCTCGCGCGCAAATTTTCGCAGCGCCGGCAGGATCGTCTCATCTATCGCGGCCGGCCTGGCGTCGCGCCAGTCTTCCCAGGGGAAATAGTGGTACCAGCCGCGCCACAGGGTGTTCGGGGCCTCGCGCACCTGGCGGGTCAGCGCCAGATAGCCCACCGAAACCACGCGCGTGGCAGGATCCCGCCCCCTCTGGGTGCGATGGCGTCCAAGATCACCGAATGTATAGAGCTGTTCGGTGTAGCCCAGCTCGAACCGGGTCTGTTCACCCACCCATTTGCGCAAGCCCAGTTCAAGGGTGCGGTGATGCACCGGATCGAAAGGACCGAAGGGCAGGGAATCCTCCGCGCCATTGTGACTTACCACCAGCACGGAAGGCCGCTCGCCCTCCACCGCCACGATCGCGGCCGACAATTCGATGGAGATGGAATTCGGTGGCCCGTTCACAGACCCTCCAAGGGAAAGGCGGTCGGAATGCCTTCCTCTACGGCCACCGGCGGCCCCATGGCGTTCAGCGCCGCGCTCATGCGCCCACCCCGGCCCATTGCCGTGTCGGCGTGGGCCACCAGCAGGCGGTTGGGGGCGGCATGGGGCGCGCGCTGGCGCATGGCGCGTGCGATCTCGATCTCCCGATCCGGTCCCAGCCGGTCGCACAGGATGATGAAGGCCGAGGCCATGGAGCGGCTGATGCCCGCCCAGCAATGGATCATGAGAGGCGCGCGGGCATCCCAGTCGCGGGCAAAAGCGAGCAGCTGTTCGACATGGTGCAGGTCTGGCGGTGCCGGGCCCGCGACGGGATCTGCCACATCGTTCATGCCCAGCTTCAGATGGGCCTCGATGTGGTAGCCGAGGGGCGTAGCGATCATGTGCTCGGGCGAGAGCAGGCTCACCAGATGGGAAGGTGCATGAATTTCGAGGGCTTCAGCCAGGCTCGACAGGGGAGTGACCAAAAGGCGCGGCATGGGGGTCTTTCTAGACCCTACGCCAGGTAAAGTCTGCGAAATCGGTCGAGGAACTGCGCCTCGGCATCGGCTGTGGACAGGGGCACCAGCCGGGGCGTGCGAAGCCGGGCCGGGGGACGGCCGAAAAGGCGCCGGGCCTCGGCCTCGTCAAAGCCGGCCAGCTGGCTGGCCTCATGATAAGCCGATATCAGGTCGGCCCTTTTGAGTAGGGTCTTTAGCGCCGGCGGGACATGTGCCGGCAGCCCGAATCGCAGGTGCACCGCCATCTGAAGTTTTTCCTCCAAGGCCTTGTAGTTAATTCCGACTGCTGCCTTGAAGGGGCTTATGAGGTCGCCGACAACATATTCCGGTGCATCGTGCAGAAGTGCCATCAGCCGGGCCTGCCGGGACAGGCGGGGCGACAGCTCCCAGGCCAGCCGCTCGACCAGGGCGCTGTGTTGGGCCACCGAGAAGGCGTGAGGGCCCTTGGTTTGGCCGTTCCAGCGCGCTACCCGCGCCAGGCCATGCGCGATGTCCGCAATCTCAATATCGAGCGGGCTTGGCTCCAGCAGGTCCAGGCGACGGCCGGACAGCATCCTCTGCCAGGCACGAAGAGGGCTTCCGGGACGGTCAGGCATGGGGCCAGAGCAACCTCAGGGCGACGACAGTCAGGGTGCCCGCCAGGATAAGCCGCAGCGCCCGGTCGGGCATCCGGGGCGCGAACATGCTTGCCAGCACGATGCCGGGCAATGACCCGCAGAGCAGGGACACGAGGATGGTCAGGTCCAGCCTGCCGCCCATCAGATGCCCGGCCCCGGCCACCAGGGTCAGCGGCACGGCATGGGCGATGTCCGACCCGGCAATCTTGACCACCGGCAGTTCGGGATAGAGCAGTATCAGGGCGGTGACCCCCAGCGCGCCTGCCCCTACGGACGAGATACTGACCAGCACGCCCAGCGCTGCACCGGTCGCCACCGTGCAGCAGAAGGTCTGCCGCTCATTCAGCACACCGACCCGGCGGGTGTAGCCCGCCAGCAGCCGGCGCCGGAATACCAGGGCGGCCGCGGTGCACAAAAGGGCTACCCCCAGAACACTGGTGACGAGCAGGCTGTAGGTCTGCGGATTGATCCGCAGCAAAGTCAGCAATGCCATGGTCATGACCGCTGCCGGCAGGCTGCCCAGCGCGAGACGGCGCACGATGCGCCAATCGATAGTGCTATTGAAAGCGTGCACCACACTGCCGCCGGTCTTGGTGATGCAGGCATAGATCAGGTCGGTGCCGACAGCGGTCACGGGATGAACATGGAACAGCAGGATCAGCAGCGGCGTCATCAGCGAGCCGCCGCCCACGCCGGTCATTCCGACCAGGAATCCGACCGTGAAGCCGGAGACAACATACAGCGGATGGATGGCGTAGAGCAGGTCCATTGATCTTCGTATGGGTGGCAGGGAAGGCAGGCGGCAATTTCACACAAAGCCATGCCGGGAACAACCGCCCGCCGCAAGTCTCCTGCAAGGCATGGAATTTAACATCTGCTTCATGGAGATTTCCAATCAGCTAACGGCGCATCGTTTCGCGCAAGGCTTTGTGCCCGAAAGTGCAACGGGGCATTTAGGATTTGGCGCTAAGACAGAGCTATTGGACCGCGTTTTCAATCCGCAACACCCCAGCAGACATGAAAATGGCCTTGCCTATCGACGACACGGAGCCGAGGCCGAATAGGCCGTCCTCAATGATCCTGATCGCGTGTTGCACCTTTGCCGCCGGAATCGTGCTTGGACTGGCGATTGCCGCCGATGTTGACGACAAACTCGTGGGCGGCCTGGTAATTTTTTCCATCCTGGGCTGCATCCTGGCGCTGCTTCTGCGCGCCACCGAAGGCATGCGCTCGCGCCTGGGCGGCGGGGAAATCAGCTACCGCGCCTTTTTCGACGAGGCGGTGGAAGGCATTTTCCGAACGACACCGGACGGCCGCTACATTGCGGTCAACCAGGCACTGGCCGACATCTATGGCTATTCCTCGCCGCAGGCGCTGATCGCCGGCCTCACCGATATCGGCGCCCAGCTATATGTCGAACCCGAGCGCCGGGCCGAGTTCCGCGCGCTGATGCAGGCCAACGACATCGTCACCAACTTCGTCTCCGAAATCTATCATCGTTCCGGGCGGCGCATCTGGATCTCCGAAAATGCGCGCGCGGTGCGAGACTGGTCCGGCGATCTGCTCGGTTACGAGGGGACGGTCGAGGACGTCACCGAAAAATTCGAGCAGGAGCGCACCTTGCGCATCGCGCTTCGCCAGGCCGAAATCGCCAACAAGATGAAGGCGGCGTTTCTGGCGGCCATGAGCCACGAATTGAAGACCCCTCTGAACGCCGTGCTGGGCTTTTCGGAGATCATTCGCGACGAAATACTGGGCCCGGTTGGCAATCCCACCTATCGTGAATACGCCGAAGACATCCACAAGAGCGGCGCGCGCCTTCTGTCGGTTATCAACGACGTTCTGGATGTGTCGCGGCTGGAGGGCGGCCTGCTCACGATCGACACGCGGCACGAGGATGTCCAGGATATCGTCGAGCAGGCCATCAAGCTGGCCCGCGACGTCACGCATGACGCGCGTCCGATCGCCATCGACATTCCCGCCGACATGCCACTACTGAATGTCGACCCCCGGCGGCTGGCTCAGGCTATGGGCAACCTTCTGGCCAATGCACTCAAATTCACGCTGGAGAACGGCAGCGTAGGGGTTGCCGCGCGCGTCGGGCGGCATGGCGACGCCGTTCTTGTGGTGGAAGACACCGGCATCGGCATGGCGCAGGAAACCATCGCCGCGGCGCTACAGCCATTCCGCCAGGTCGACGGCACCCTGTCGCGACGCTTCGAAGGTGCCGGCCTTGGCCTTTCCATTTCCAAGTCCCTGGTCGAACTGCACGGCGGCCGCCTGGAAATCATCAGCGAGGTTGGCGTGGGAACCTCCGTGGCCATTTATCTGCCACCGTCATGCGTGGATGCGGGCTCCCATCCGCAAATGAGGGCCTTGGCAGGCTGATTGTCCCGCTCCGTCCGCCATTTCCGCTGAGCCTTCAAGATAGCTGTTTTCCGGCCGGGCGCGACGGGGTAAACACCCCCGCCATGCCCACAAGCGCACTCGTTCTGTTTTCCGGCGGCCAGGATTCCACAACCTGCCTGGCCTGGGCGCTTGCGCGCTTCCAGAGGGTCGAAACCGTGGGCTTCGACTATGGCCAGCGCCATGCCGCCGAACTGGCGGCGCGACCATGCCTGCTGGCGGCATTGCGAAGCCTGCCCAATGGCAGCCGGCTGGGCGACGACCATCTCCTGCCGCTGGATACGCTGAAGGCGATCGGCGGCAGCGCGCTGACCGACGACATGGCGATCGTCATGGGCGAAAGCGGATTGCCTACCACCTTCGTGCCGGGCCGCAATGTGATGTTCCTTGCCGCCGCTGCGGCGCTGGGGTACCGGCGCGGAATTGACGATCTGGTCGGTGGCATGTGCGAGACCGATTTCAGCGGTTATCCCGACTGCCGCAATGACACCATCGAGGCGACTGCCCGCGCCTTGAGCCTGGGCCTGGCAAGAGATGTGCGGATCCACACGCCGCTAATGTGGATCGACAAGGCGGCCACCTGGCGGCTGGCGGAAGAGCTTGGCGGCGCCACCCTGGTCGACCTGATCGTGGAAGAAAGCGTCACATGCTATCACGGCGATCGCGGCAATCGGCATGATTGGGGCTATGGCTGCGCGACCTGCCCGGCCTGCGAATTGCGCGCCGCCGGTTTTGCGAAATTCAGGTCCTCATGACCTATTCGGTGAAGGAAATCTATTACACCCTTCAAGGGGAGGGGGCGCAGGCCGGACGTGCCTCCGTTTTCCTGCGCTTTGCGGGCTGCAATCTGTGGAGCGGCCTGGAAAAGGATCGCGCGGACGCGACCTGCCGCTTTTGCGATACCGATTTTGTCGGCACCGACGGGGCCGGCGGGGGCAAGTTCGGCGATGCCGCGGCGCTGGCCCGCGCCGTCTTCGCGCATTGGCCGCCGCATACTTTTGGCAAGCCCTATGTGGTTTGCACCGGCGGCGAACCGCTGCTGCAGCTCGACAGGGTTTTGATCGACGCACTGCACGAAAAGGGCTTCGAGATCGCCATCGAGACCAACGGCACGCTGCTGCCGCCGCCGGGCATCGACTGGATCTGTGTCAGTCCCAAGGCGGGCAGCGAACAAAAGCTGCGCCGTGGCAACGAACTGAAGCTTGTCTATCCGCAGGCTGGTGCCGCCCCGGAGCTTTTTACCGGCCAGGACTTCAAGCATTTCTTCCTGCAGCCGATGGACAATGAGGCGCGCACCGCCAATACCCAGGCGGCCGCCGCCTATTGCCTGGCCCATCCGCAATGGCGGCTGAGCCTTCAGACCCACAAGCTGATCGGCATCCCCTGACCCCGCGGCCCGCGCCTGCCGGGCAGGGCAGGGATGCGCGGCACGCAGGTTGAACCGGTCCCAATCATGGCCATTTAGACCATCATCGAAGGGACCGTTGCCATGGATTCGTTGCCTGTTGCACTGACTACCGCGGGGATTGCGGTTCTGATTTTCGTTTACGGCTTTCTGCTGGCTGCCTAGAAGCGGGTCACGATCGCGTCCATGTCGGGCCGCGGTCGTTCTTCAAGCGGCGCGGCGGGGTGGCCGATATAGATGAAACCCGCGATGCGCTCGCCAGGTTTCAGTCCCAGTTTTTCCATGACCTTGGGGTGGTATCCGTACCATTCCGTCAGCCAGTTGGCGACAAAGCCCAGAGCGGTGGCCGCGATCACCATTGTCTGGCACGCCGCGCCGGCCGACAATTGCTGTTCCCACACCGGTATCTTGATCATCTCTCGCGCTGTCGAGATCACCGCGATCACCACCGGCGCCCGCAGGAAGCGTCCGCGCTCCTCTTCCACCTGGCGCTCGTGGGCGCCTTCCGCGCGGGTCACTTCGGCCAGAATGTCCCCCGCCCTTGCGCGGGCGTCGCCTTCGAAAACCATGAACCGCCACGGAAACAGTTTGCCGTGGTCGGGCACCCGCGCGCCGCATTTGAGGATGTCGGCAAGCTGGCCAGGCGTGGGGCCCGGCCCCGTCATCGTCTTCGCCGAACCGGAGCGGCGGGTCAGCAGAAGATCGAGCATGCCACCCGCCACCTGGTTGAAGGGCGGGACGTGAAGTTCCTTGTATCGGGACATAGTATGAGCCTTGGTAGGATTTTGCTGCAGGGAGGGGTCAGCCATACACCGGAAACGTCGCGGTGCCGGGCCGGACGGGCCGGGAAAAATCCAGCCAGCAGACCCAGGCCCTTGCAAGTCCGCATTTCGATTTCCACGTCGTCGGTCTGGCGGGAATTCCCCGCCGTGCCGCGTGTTTTGAAGTTTTACAGGCTTCTGTGGTAAAAGCACGCCCCGGAAGGACGTCCCATGGCTGCCCCGCTTGAAAATATCGCCCCCTGCGATCCGGTATGGTCTCAATTGCGCGAGCAGGCTCAGGGCATTGCCCTCAGCGAGCCGGCGATGGCGGGTTTCGTCTACGATACCATCCTGCAGCATGAGCGGCTTGAGCAGGCTCTTTCCTATCACCTCTCGCGAAAGCTGGGCGGCGAGGAACTGGGCCAGTTGGCCGTGCGTACCATCATCGACGAAGCCATTGTTGCCGATCCCCAGATCGGGGCGGCGGCGCGCGCCGACCTGTCGGCGGTGTTCGAGCGCGACCCGGCCTGCCATTCACATGCCGACGCGTTCCTGTTCTTCAAGGGTTTTCATGCGCTGGAGTGCCACCGCGTCGCACATTGGTTGTGGCTGAATGGCCGGCGTACCACAGCGCTGTTCCTGCAGAGCCGCGTCTCCGAATGCTTCGCGGTCGATATTCATCCCAATGCCCGCATGGGTCGCGGCATCATGATCGATCACGCCACCGGCGTGGTGATCGGCGAGACCGCGGTGGTGGAAGACGATGTCTCCATCATGCAGGACGTGACGCTTGGCGGTACCGGCAAGGAAGAGGGCGATCGCCATCCCAAGATCCGCCGCGGTTCGTTGATCTCGCTGGGCGCCAAGATACTGGGCAATATCGAGATCGGGGAATATAGCCGGGTCGGCGCCGGATCGGTGGTCCTGAAGCCGGTCCCCCCCCACTGCACGGCCGTGGGTGTTCCCGCCAAGCTGGTCAACTGCGACTGCGGCGAGCGGCCCTCGCAGCAGATGAACCATATCATCGAAGAACAGGACAATACGGGTTGATTTCCCGCAGGCGGGCGTTTCGCGCTGCGAGGCGCCTTGACGGGCGGCGCTTCGGCGTGTCAGTTCACCCGCTCAAATTGGTGAGGGACAAGTCTTGACCCGCAGTGAAATCTGGCGCCTGGAAAAATACCTGCGCAATCTCTTCCGCCTCGATACCATCACGATCGTCGAACGTCCCAAGCAGGCCGATTCCGTCGAGGTCCAGGTCAATGGTGAGTTTGTCGGCGTCCTGTTCAAGGACGAAGAAGACGGCGAGGTCTCCTACAGCTTCAACATGGCGATTCTGGAAATGGATTTGCCCGAAGCGCCCGCCAGCCGCAGCTGACAGGCGCGCGGGCGCGTTGAGGCGTTCGGCATCGCGCGCGCAAATTTCGACATCATCAAGAGCTTCAGCCTGACCGCTCGAAGCGGGCGATCAATCCATGGACGCCGCCGGCAACCTCGCGCCAGCGCGCCAGATAGGCGCGCTTGAAACGCCACGATAGGCTCGCCTGGCGCCCCAGCGGTCGATCCAGCGCCAGGCAATTCGGGCTGGGAATATCCGGTCCTGGCTTTTCGCACAGGAATAGTTCCAGCCCCTGCGCATCCACGCCGGCAAACAGTTCGTTGTCGCCATAGCCGGAACGGGGCGCGAAATCATACCGGGTCAGGCCGAACGGCCCCTCGGTTCCCGCCGGGTTGGTGATGTAGGGTCGGTAGACGCGGTCGAGGCGTTCACGCGCGTCCAGATTGGGGGTGTCGCCGCGCAGGGAGAGCCGGACTACGGGCGAATCCGGCGCATTGCCCCTGAACAGTGATGCCTCCTCCAGGGAATATCCATGGAAGGAAGGGAACAGCGCGACCAGTGAAACTTTCTCCTGCGCGCCGCCCGCCCGGGCATTTGCCGTGGCAATGTAATTGGCGGGAATTCCCAGCCGTATGCCATGGATACTCAGATGCACGACCTGGGATCCACCGCTGGGCGAACCAGCCTGTGGATAAGGCCTGAGATACCAGCCCAGGATCAGCCCACACAGCACCAGGGTCACCATGCCGAAGCCGGCCGGGATCAGCCAGCCGGAATGCTGGTGAATCTCCTCCCTTTCGCCCGCCATGGGACGCATGGCCCCGCCTCTCGATGAATGCGACGACATCATTTTAGGACGGCGGCGCGATGCCCGCAGCGGCACTCAATCGGGCCTTGCCCAATTCTTGCGACGCGTGACCCGGAAGCCTCAATTTTGGGTCAATTCGGTACATGTCGATCGTTTTCGAGGCCGTAACAGCAGCCGGACTGGCCGCCCATCCGTGCCCACCGGATGTCCAGGAGCAATTGCTCCGGCAGTCCAGGAACTGAGGCGGCGCCATGCGCATCCTGCAGATACTGCTTTTTTCTTTCGCCGGCGGCCTGGCGTTATCAGGGATCGTGGCGAACCTCTATCGCATTCTGGCGCGCAAACCCACGGGTTCCGCCGCCGCCGCCTGTCATTACGCCATCATGGTCGTGGCCGGGCCCAGCATCCTGTTCGAGAACGCTACACGCTCGTTCCGTACCAAGGCCTGTTCCGGCGCTTCGTATGGCTTTGCCGTCGCGATCGCAGCTTATTGGGCCTTGTTGCTCGGCATGATCCTGGTTGAGCTGGCGCTCTAGCGCCAGCTCAACGCATCCGTCGCCGGGACATCACAGGACCGTCAGCATCGAGGCCACCAGCGGATGGCGCACAATGTCACCCTCCGCCAGCCTGATGACCGGCACATCGGGCAGTCTTTCCAGCCTG
>JBEHXB010000069.1:0-9537 GCA_048498895.1 Pseudomonadota bacterium | reverse complement strand
GACGAAACCGAGAATGGCGTGCCGGTTGCCCACAGCGCGAACAACCCGCCCACCGGCGCGGAAAGCAGAACCCCCAGCACGGTGATGAAGGGGAATTTGAAATTGTTGTAGAGCACAAACAGCAACATGAAGATGAGGAAAAGTGTCAGCGGCAGAATGATGTTCAACTGCCGGCTGGACGCCGTGTACTCTGTATATTCACCCCCCCAGTCCACGCGATATCCTTGGGGAACACTGACCTTCTGGTTCACCTGCTTGATCGCATCGCCGACAGCATCGGCCAGGTCGCGGCCATCGACCGAGAACTGCACGCCCAGATAGCGGGAATTATTCTCCCGATATATGAACGAGGCGCCATTCTCTATTTTGATATCGGCAAATTCCTTGAGCGGTATCTGCTGCCCGCCGGGCGTGGCGACCGGAATGTTGCCGATTTCTTCCGGCGTATCGCGGTATTGGCGGTCGAGCCGCGTCACCAGATCGAATTCTTCCTCGCCCTGGACCACCGACGTCGCCGTCGTCCCGCCGATCGCCGCCTCGATCAGGCTATTTATGTCGTCCACATTCAGTCCATAGCGCGCGATGCGGCTGCGGTTGATGCGAATGACGAGGCTGGGCTGACCCAGCTCGCGCACAAGCGTCACCCCTGTTATGCCCCGGACCTTGGAGAGAATCTGCTTTATCTCCTTGCCCTTCCGCTGGAGCGTATCGAGGTCCGGGCCGAACACCTTGACCGCCAGCGCGCTTTTAAGTCCGGTCTCGGCCTCGTCCACCGCATCTTCCGCCGGCTGGGTATAGTTGAATATGATGCCGGGAAAGGCCGACAGCTTGTCGTTTATGGCTTTGATCAGGCCGGCCTTGTCGCGATAGGACCCGCTCCATTCGTTGTATGGCTTGAGCCCGACATAGAATTCGACATTGAAAAAGCCGGTGGCGTCGGTGCCGTCGTCGGGACGGCCAAGCTCGGACGTCACCGTCGTGACATCCGGGAAGGAACGCAGGATGCCGCGTATTTTCGGCGTGATTTTGGCCGCCTCGTCGAGCGAGATCGTATAGGGCATGGTCGCGCGAACCCATAACGCGCCTTCGTCAAGGTGCGGCATGAACTCGGCGCCGATCCCCGGCACCAGCAGAAGAGAGGCGGCCAGGGTGGCTGCCGAAACAATGGTCGTGCGCCAGGGCCTTGCAAGGCACCAGTCAAGCCCCCTGACATAACGCTCGCGCACATAATCAAGGATGATGTTGCGCCGCTCGCGTACCCCTTCGCGCATGAACCAGGCGCAGAGCACCGGAAGAACAGTCAGGGTGATGATGAGCGAGCCGATCAGGGCGAACACCATCGTATCGGCCATCGGCTTGAAAAGAAGCCCCGACGGTCCCGACAGAACATAGATCGGCAGAAAGCTGACCACGATCACCGCAACCGCATACACCAGCGGACGATCGACCTCAGCCGCCGCGCCCTTGATTATCTCGACGACATTAAGCGGGCGTTCTTCATGGAGCGCGATCTGGCGAAAGATATTTTCCACCATGAAGACCGCGCCATCGACAAGGATGCCGAAATCCACCGCGCCAATGGACAACAGGTTGGCGGACGCGTTCTGCAGGTCGAGACAGCAAAAGGCAAAAAGCAGCGCCAGCGGTATGGTCACCGCCACGATCAGGCCGGCGCGGAAGTCGTATAAAAAGAAGATCAAAACCGCGACGACCAGCAGCATGCCGCGCACGAGATTGCCTTCGACCGTTCTGGTGGTGAGCGCGATCAGGTCGCTGCGGTCGTAAAAGGGTCGAACCTTGACGTCCTTGGGCAGTATCCGCTCGTTCAGTTCCTGGGTCTTGGCTTCCACCCGCTTCAGGACATTCTGCGTTTTTTCGCCGGTGCGCATCATGATGACGCCCTCGACGGCATCATTCTGCTTTTCATACCCGAAAAGGCCCAGGCGCGGCGCGACCCCGATCTCGACCCGGCCGACATCCTTCACCAGGACCGGCGTGCCGTTATGGACAGTGAGCACGATGTTGCCGATATCTTCCGGCGTCGCGATGCGGCCCGTCCCGCGCACATAGTAAAACTGCCCGCCCTGCGAATAAAAACCGCCGCCGCCATTGCTGTTGTTGGCGGCGAGAGCGGCTTCCACCTGGGCGACCGACAGGCCCGCGCCGGCGACCTTGGTGGGGTCGAGCACGACCTGATACTGCATGGTGCCGCCGCCGAATCCGGAATCATCCGCGACGCCGGGGACCGAGCGGTATTGCGGCTCGACAATCCAGTCCTCGATGGTCTTGAGCTGCATCCCGGAGCGGTCGCTGCTTTGCAGGACATAGCGATAGATCAGGCCCGAGGGAGACGTCAGCGGCGAGACCGAAGGGGTGACCCCGTTCGGCAAGCCAAGATCACCCATGCGGTTGAAGACCCGCTCGCGCGCGAAATAATTGTCGGTGTTGTCCTGGAAGGTCATCACCACGTCCGACAGGCCGTAGAGCGAAATCGAGCGTACTGTCACCATGTCGGGGACGCCGTTCATCCCGCGTTCGATGGGGACGGTGATCAGGCGTTCCACCTCCTCGGCGGCATGGCCGGGCCACTGGGTAATGATCTCGACCATCGGCGGAGATAAATCGGGATATGCGTCGACCGGCAGGCGATCCAGCGCGCGCGTACCCGCGGCCAGCAGCACCAGCGTCATGAGAATGACCAGCAGGGGCTGATTAAGCGACGACGACACGATCCGATTGATGATCGAACGGGGCGGCGGCGGCGGGACTTCGGGAGTGCTCTGCTCGCTCATTGACTCTGCATGAATTGGAGGAAGAGAGCACCATCGACCACCACATGGTCGCCGGCACGGAGGCCCCCGGTGATGTCGTAGCGGTTTCCTGCGCGATAGCCGAGCGTCACGGACCGCCGCGCGAAGCTGCCGTCGGGCAAGGCCAGATAGACGAACGGCAGGTTTTCATCGTCGCGCAGGATCGCCGAATCCGGCACCATCAGGCCCGTGCTGGACCGGTGAGAGGTTATCGTGACCCGCACATACATCTGCCGGCGCAACGTCTGGCGCGGATTGTTGGCGACGATGCGCACAGCGACCGCGCGGGTGTCCGGATTCACCACCGCACCGACATTGTCGACCCTTCCGGAAAGGACGGGGCCACCCAACCCCGTGGCGATGGCGGCGGTGTCGCCAACCGCGACATTGTCGAGATCGGCACCGAAAACCTGGGCCATCACCCACATATGGGAAAGATCGGCGACGGTGAAGGCGTTGGTGCTGCCCGCCTGAAGCAACTGGCCGGGCGTGATAAGCCGCTCCGCCACGGTGCCGTCGATCGGTGAACGGATCATGCCCTCGACCCGCGATATGGGACGGCCGTCCTGCACGGCCTTGATGGTTTTTGGATCGACCCCCAGGGACTGAAGTGCCTGAAGCGCGGCGTCGCGGTCGGCCTCGGCGCCGACGGCATCGGTCTCGGCCTGGTCTGCCTCGCGTTGGGACACGCTGTGATGGGCAAACAGATCCTTATCAAGATCGGCGACGTGGCGGGCGGTCGCGGCGGTGGCGAGCGCCTTGCGATAGGTGCTGAGCGCCGCCGCGAAATCAGAGGAAGCGACCGCGGCCAGGGGATCGCCCTTCTTCACCTTCTGACCGAGGGAAACGATCAGCCGCGTCACCGGGCCGGTGATGGGCGAGATGACGCTGGTGGAATGTTCCTGGTCGAAATCGACCACGCCATCGGTTTCGACGGTCTTGCGGAAAGGCAACGCCGCCACCGTATAGAGATGAATATTCTGCCGCTGGGCCTGGGTCAGCGTGACATTGCCCGAATTTTCGACAGGCTTTTTGTCACTGGGCGAACAGCCCGCCGTGGCCATCGCGGCGGCAGCCAGCATGGCGGCAATCGCAAGCGAACGGCGCAGGGGGCGCCCGTTATCAGTCCGCGGCATGCCGTGATCCCATCTAATGTCCATTTTCATTTCCGGCCAGTTCGGTGCTGTGCCACCATCCGCCACCCAGCGCCTGAAAGAGCGCGGCGGTGTCATCAAAACGGTCGGCCTGTGCCTGCAGCAGGCCGATATGCGCCTGCTGATAGGCCTGCTCGGCTGTGAGGCGCTGAAGCTCGCTGCCATAGCCGTCCCTGGCCTGCTCCTCGGCCATGTCGCGCGCGGTTTTGGCGGCATCATCGGCATTGGCGGCCGCCTTCAGCGCCTGCGCGTCCTGTTCGAGCGCGACCAGCGTGTCGGCGACGTTTTCGAAAGCGGTAAGGACCGTGCTGCGATATTGATGGGCCGCCTGCTCATAGGCGGCACGGGCCGCGCGCTCCTGATGCAAAAGCGTGCCGCCTTCGAAAATCGGCGCGGCCAGGTCCGCCCCGATATTCCAGAAATCGGTGCCGGGGGTGAAAAGCTTGCCGAATTCCAGCGCCGAATTTCCGGCAACACCGGTCAGCGTGATATTGGGCAACCGGTTGGCGATGGCGATCCCGATCTGGGCGCTGGCCGTATGCAGATTGGCCTGGGCCTGGAGAATGTCGGGCCGCTGGGCGACAAGGGTCGACGGCAGGCTGACCGGGATATTCGACGGCAAAGTCAGGTCCGAAAGGGTGAATTTCGCCGCGGGCGCCTGGCTGGGATAACGCCCCACCAGGACCGCCATCAGGTCGCGCAACTGCGCCTGCTGCTTGATGAGGGGCGGCAAGGCGGCCTGAACGGACGCAAGTTGCGCCTTCTGCGCCGCAAGATCGACACCGCTGGCATAGCCCTTGTCATATTGATACTGAAGAATCCCGAGCGCGCGATTGCCGTCATCGACCAGCGCATGGACTGCCTCTATTTGCGCATCGATAGACGCCAGCTGGACGGCCGTGACGACCACATTGGCGACGAGTGTGTTGTATGTCGCCGCCATCTGATAGCGGACACCCTCCTTCTGCGCCTCGAGCGACTCGACCGTGCGCCGGTTCAGGCCGAAGACGTCGGGCACATAGGAGACCGAAACCTGGGGCGTGAAGAGGTTGAACTGATATTCCTGCGGCACGGCGGGGTAGTTGGGGACCGGCGCGAGGGTCAGCGGCGCACGCTGGCGGGTGGCCGAGAAATTCGCCGTCAGGCTCGGGAAATAGGCGCCGCGCTGCGCCAGGACATTTTCCCTGGCGACGCGCAGCGCCGCGTCAGCCGCTTTCAGGTCCGAATTGTTTTTGAGCGCCTCGGCGATCAGGCTGTTGAGCTGTTCGGAATGAAAGAGCGTCCACCAGTCGGCCGCGACGTCGCCACCTCTGGAAAAATGCTGGGCATCCCCGCCCGCGACCGCCGGCGTGGCGGCCGTGGTGGCCGCAAGCGCCTGGGCGGTGTAGCCGTCGACTTTCGGTGCGGCAGGCTTCTTGAAATCCGGGCCGACGGCACAGCCGGCAAGAAGCAGGACCGTCGCCCATACCGGCAAGGCACAGGCGCGCGCGAACGGCGTGCGCAGGCCGGCGGCACTCCCATTCTTGTCCCTTTGCAACATCCAGATTTCCCCAGGGAGGAAATATCACCAAGAGGTACCCGCGACGGTGTCGCGGCCCACTGATGCGCGTGACCTGTTCGCGGTCGCGCGCCAGCCTTCAAATGGTCTGGGGGGATGGAGGGGCGCGACTTTGACCGTCGCGCCGAACGGTGGCGGGAATTTTCCCGAGAGCCAGGTTCAGCGTCAGGGGGGCCGCCTGCAGAAGCGGCAAGGGCAGAACCGGCATCATTGGCACAAAGACCGCGCTGACGGCGGCATAAGCCTGGCACAAGGCGCAGTCGAGCGGGCTCTTGCCAAACGGCGACTTGCCCGGCGGCACTGCATTACCGATGACGCGCTCCACCGCATGGCTCGAACCGTGCGGCGCGCCATGGAAGTGGCTCTGGATCACATACGACTGAAGAAGGAAGGCCGATAGCGCCGCAAAGAGGCAGAAGCTCGCGAGGAGCCGTGCCCCACGGACCACCAACCGTCGTGACTGTGAAACAGACACGCTTCCACCAACAGAAGGACTTCGATCCTTTTATCCTATGACCGGCCGGATTTCGCAATCCTGCCTGCCCGGTCGTGACAAAACCTTCTGAATTTACGGGCGTTGGTTCGCGCCGCAGATCATTTGGCGTTGCAGCATCGGAGGTTAAAAGCGCGATGCATCGCGGCTGATGCGGTCGCGGCTCGCCCGGAGCCCTGCAAAATTACAGCGCCGTTAGCTTGAGCAGAGAGGCCCAAACCCGAATAACTGCCTCACACCGCAACAACTTAAGACGCGCCTGACCGGAAGCTGCATGCATGAAAAGCCCCCGCGCCGGCCGCCCCGCGGGGCAGCCGGCGTGGTGGTATCGGTCACATGTTCACCCTCAGCCCGACCGTGAAGTAGCGGCCGACGATGTCCGCATAGGTCGGCACCGGGTAGAGCATGCCGGGGCTGCCCGTCCAGCCGCCCGTCAGCGGGCCGTGGTCGTTCCACAGGTTGCTGATGTTCAGGAACGCGGACATCGGCGTCTCCTCGGCCTCGAAGGCATAGGCAAAGTTCACGCTGGTCAGCGCGTAGTCGCGTATGCGCGGCAGGGCATAGATGCGCTGGCGCGGCGTCGACTGCCAGTTCTCGGGCGCGATATAGCTTTCCACCACGTTGACGGTGAACGCATCGAGATTGTAGCCGAGCGTCAGGTTGACCTTGTCCCGCGGAGCGCCCGTCGTCCCCGCCGAGTTGGAGATCAGGCTGCCCGGCAGGCTCTGGCTGCTGTGAACCGGCTGATGGGTCCAGAACAGGCGCAGGTTCACCAGGCCCGGCAGGCTGGTCCAGGTCGTGAGGTCGTTGGCGTAGTCGATCTCGGTGTTGAAGCCTTCGACTTCGGCCAGCGCCACATTCTGGTTCAGGTTGTAGACCAGGGTGGGGAAATTGCCGGGGCTGGGGTCGTTGTACGCTCCGGGCCGCACGACCAGGCCGCAATATTGCGGATCGCCCGTGCTCTGGCACAGATCGTAGATAGTGGGGTTCAGGCCGCCGACCGCGCCGATCGCGTTGTTTATCTTGATGTGATAATAATCGACCGATGCCGTCAGATTGGGAATGAAGGACGGCGTCAACACCACGCCGGCGGTGTAGTTGTACGAGACTTCGGGCTTCAGGTTCGGGTTGCCGCCGACGACGGTGTTGGCCGACCCGATCTGCTGGGTCAGCGGGTCGTTGATGCCCGAGCTGGACACTTCCTGCTCCTGATACAGGTCCCACAACGTCGGCGCGCGCATGTCCCGCGATTCCGACAGGCGGAAGCGGACATCGTCATTGACGCTCCATTCCAGCCCGACCTTCCAGGTGTTGGCCGAGAAGCTCGAGTGCGTGCCCTCGCCCGACGTCGAATAGGTCGTATAGCGGTAGGCCGCGTTCAGCGACACCAGCTCGGCAAACGGCAGATCCTTCAGCACCGGCGCATCCAGCTCGACATCGCCTTCTGAAATGCCCTCATGGCCCTCACCCGGCGACTGGACTTCCTTGAACCAGGCCAAATTCGAGCCGGGATAGGAGCCCGGTGTCGATGTGCCGTTCGGACCCAACCGCAGATACTGGGGATTGAAGGTATCGTCCGGCGTGCTGCTCGTCACCTTCAGGCCCTGGGTACGGTATTCCAGTCCCACAGCCGTCTTGATGGGCCCGGCCCAGCCCTGGAACAGGGTGCCGGTCAGGTTGGCGGCGAAGTCGTCCATGGAATTGGCGGCGACCCACCAGGTGTTGCCGAACACATAATCCTGCGCGGCCCGGGACGCGTTGTTCTGGCCGAACAGGTTGATCGGCACGCAGCCGGGATAGGCGCCCGGCGCGTTCAGGCTGACATTACACACCGTCTTTCCGGTGGTCGGATCGACAACCGCGTCCAGCGCGGCATAGAAGCGCTGCGAGTTCAGGTTGTTGATCGTGGTCAGGTTCACATGGTTCTGGCCATGGGTGAAATGGGCATCCCAGGTGAAATCGCCAAAGGTCGCGCCCTTCAGCCCGGCGGAGAACGCCGTGCTGGTCGTCAACTGGCGGATGGACAGCTTGCGCATGATGTCGTTGTCGAACCGCGCCACGTCCACCGAATTGGTGCCGGCGGGAAACAGCGTCGCCTGTTGCGCGGCGGTCAGGAACGCATTGCCGCTGTAGATCCACATGGGATACTGGCCATCGGTATTGGTGTAACCCTGGCTCGCCCCTTGGGTATAGTCGGAGCCATAGCGGGCATCGACATAGGCGCTCAGATCGTCCGCGATGTCGTAGTCGAAGCGGGCATAGCCGTGGAAGGTGTGGTTGGTCGGGATCAGGGTCTCGTGCGACAGCACGCCGCCGTCACCGCCGATATTGATGTTCGCCGTCTTGGTGGGCGTGCCGGGGTTGAACGGCACGATGCTCTTGCCGTCGGGCGAGAACTGCATCCCCTTCATCGGACCCGTCGTGATCAGGCCATAGGGCGAGGTATTGGCCTGCCTGAGGTTGCACGACATCACATAGGGGTTTGACGTGCCGTTGCCGGTCAGCGCGCAGCTGGAATCGCCATAGGGGCGGCTGGACGCATCGGGAACCGCGTCGCTGTTGTAATATTCCGCGCTGGCCTCGAAATGGCCGCGGCTGAAGACGTCAAAACCGGCAGCCGCGCCGAGGCGGAAGCTCTTGGCATCGCCATAGGTGGAGATGCCGCCCTGCGCCATGCCCTTGATGCCGTTGAAATGGTGGTCCAGGACATAGTTCACCACGCCGGCGACGGCATCGGAGCCATAAACCGCCGAGGCGCCGCCCGTGACCACGTCCACCCGCTGCACCAGCATCTGCGGCAGCATGTCGGCATTGACGGTGGTGTCATAGAAGGTGCCCGGCACGCGGTTGCCGTCCATCAGGACCAGGGTGCGGATGGTGCCCAGCCCATACAGGTTGAAGCCCGGCGTGGGGGTGCCATAGCCGCGGCCGTTCGACATCACCTGGGTCCTGGCCGTGGTGGTGCTGGCGAACTGGGGCAGTTGCAGCAGCGCCTGGGGAATGCTGACCGGCGACTGGGTCAGAAGCTGGGTGGTATCGACCGTCGTTACCGGCGTCGGCTGGGCTGCGCCATTGGTGATGCGCGTGCCGGTCACGGTCACGGTTTCAGTGGATGCCGCCTGTTGCGCATGGGCAACACCCATGACGACGCTGGACGTTGTCAGCAGGGCCGCGACAGACGTGCAAAGCCGCAGCGTATTCGAAATGGCCATAATGGTTCCCCCGTTTGTGTCGTTGTTCATGCCGGCGCAGGACCGGCCTTGATGCGAGAGACGGATGGCTGAAATAAATCCGTCACGAAAAAATCTCGCGCCGCGAAAAAAAAGAAAGGCGCCCGGATCGAACCGGGCGCCCGAAGATTCCGCGCCTTAAGGGGGTGAAGGACGCAGACATTGAAAATGGTGCAGCATTGGCAGCAATCCTTCGCCGCAATGGCCCAGGCAGGCGCCACCGCCACGCGCAACCGCATTGGCGGCACCCATCCGGGCACCGCAAGACATTCGGCCTCTGATGAGGGACGGA
>JBEHXB010000068.1:0-9582 GCA_048498895.1 Pseudomonadota bacterium | reverse complement strand
CAGTGTGATAGCTGTGGATTATCGCCTTGCGCCCGAACATGTCTATCCGGCGGCCGTCGATGACGCGATGGCCGCGACTCTTTGGATTGAACAGGAAGCTGCCGGCCTGGACCTGGATGCGGGAAAGTTGGCGGTGGGGGGCGACAGCGCGGGTGCCCTGCTGGCGGCCGTCGTCGCACAGAAGTTGCGCGAAAGGGGCGGCGGGAAACTTGCCTGTCAACTGCTGATGTTTCCCCATACCCAGGTCGGCGGTGAGACCCGCTCGCTCAGGGAATTCGCCAGCGGCTATTTCATGGAGCGCCGGCTGATCGAGCATTTCCATGCGCTCTACCTGCCGCCCGGCATCGACCGCGACGATCCCGCGGTTTCCCCGCTCCGTGCGGCGGATTTCTCCGGCCTGCCGCCGGCCTATGTGATGCTGGCGGGCTATGATCCGCTGCGGGACGAAGGCCTGGCCTATGCTGAAAAGCTGCGCGCGGCAGGCGTTGCGGTCCAGGTCGCCGATTACCCGGGACTGGTGCACTGCTTCATCTATCTGCAGACCGTGCTTGCCGAAGCCCATGCGGCAATGACCGCTGCCGCCCGTGCGGTTCGCGCGGCCCTCGATGCAGCCTAGCGCGGCGTCACGATTCCGGAAGGATCGAGCGTGTTGCGGATCGCGGTGCGAACAGCCTCGGCCAGCCCTTCTTCTTCCCGCGCCATCGCCGCGACGGCATGCGACCGGATCGCGGTAGCCTGGGCGGCCTCGTCGCCCAGCTTCCTGGCGAAAATCCACGTCATGGTCAGGTACGCGCCATCGGCATCCGGCTCGTCCAGCGACGCGAGCGCAAGGCCGCGCGCGCCCTCGCGCGGCGCCTGCTGGACCATCGCGCCCTCCAGCGCCGCACGGGCCGCGGCATAAAGTGCCGGCAGTTTCGCCCAGGACGCGCGCATCCCGATCTGATCCAGGGCGGCGCCGTGCTCCAGCAGCGCGGCGCGCAAGGCCTGTGCAGTCATGTGCTTCTGGACCGGCACGGGCCGGCCGCCCAGCCGCGCCGCGATGGGCTTGAAGCGCCGCTGGTCGCCGCGCGTCAGTTGCGCGCTCAGCATCGCCCCATCGGAGGCCTGCTTGCGCAGCCGCGCAAGAAACTGGGAAAGCCATCCCTGTTCAGGCTGAAGACTGTCGAAGAATTGCGTCTGCGGCTGGTCCGCCAGCCTGGGGTCCAGCAGGATGATGGACTCGCGCATCGCCTCGCGCAGCGCTGCCAGCCCGGCGGCGAAATCGGCGAAACGCCAGGCCCGGGACTCCATCCCGGCAGGTCTTCGCCGGATCGCCAGGGTTGCCGACGCGACCACGCCAAAGCCGGCCACGATGTTCGCCAGCGCCGGATCATCATCGACTGTCAGCAGTCCCTGTGGTGTCGCCAGTCGGATGCCACGCAGGCGCGCGGCCCCTCGAGCCCAGTCCGCCACGCTGAGGCCCGGATCGCCGCCTTCCAGCATCAGCCCGCGCTCGGCCAGCTGCGACTGAAGTTCGGCGACAGCCAGTCCGCCGCCGGCGCGCACCTCACCCGAAAGGACGTCCGGCCCGTCCATTGCATCCAGCGCCGACAGGTCCAGCGCCACATGCGCCGCGTCGAACGAGGGTGGGCACACCGCAATGCCGGCATCGGCACATAACCGCAAAATCGCAAGCAGGTCGGCTTCCTTGCGCGGACGAAGCACCGCGTCCGGCACCCCGCCCAGATCGCCCTGGCGCAGGCGCAGCTGCGCCGCCAGGTCCCGGGTATGTTCCGCACGCGCGGCGAGGCTGGTGCGGACCTGATCGCCGCCAAGAAGCGCCGTCAGATGATCCAGCATGTTGGGAGGCAGCCGGCTGGGCGCCGCGGCGATGTCATCAAGCGCGCGGGGGGGCGTCACCAGCAGGGCCGGCATGCCCAGGCTGGACTCCAGTTGCCGCCAGGCCAGGTCGGACAGAACACTGCGAATCTGCGTCGCGTTCATGCCGATACATTACCGCAATCCGTACTCAAAGGCGGACATTCATCGCGCCCGGCAGGATTTCGAAGGTCGCCGGCAGCACGCCCGCCCTCTGGCCGTCGGTTTCGACCACGACGGGGCCTTCGGTATCCACGGTGGGGGCAGCGGTCAGGCGGGCGGTGCGCAGCATCCTGAACCCGGGGCTTGCCAAATGCGCGCCGCGGCCGATCGCGGCCAGCGCGCGCAGGATTCGCCGCCGGCTTCCCCCCGCCATCACCGTCATGTCGAACAGCCCGTCCTGGGCCGAGGCATCCGGCGCCACGCGCAGGCCGCCGGCAAAGGAGCGGCCATTGGCCAGCACCACCGCGGCGATTCCCGCGATTTCGTCATAGCCGCCCTGGCCATGGACGTCCGGCGCCATAAGCCGCACCCGGCAGTCATGCCACGCCAGCAACTGCATCATGGTATGAAGCCGTCGGGCGAAGCCGCGTCCGAACAACCGCGCGATTCGCCCCTGGCCCAGAGACCCGGCGATGGCGCCGCTCAGTCCGAACGATGCTTCGCCCAGGAAATAGCGCGTCACCGGCACACCCTCCGGTGACAGGCACGACACCCGGCCCACATCCACCTTGCGGATGCGCGACCGGTGCAGATGCGCCACCCCGCCCACCGCGCCCGGTTCGATGCCGAATCCGCGGGCCATGTCGCCGCCCGTATTGACGAAGCTGAATACCGCCTCGCGCGACACTGGCGCGCCCCGGTTGAAGAATCCGTTTACCGCCTCGTTGATGGTGCCGTCGCCACCCACCGCGATGATGTCCAGGTGGCCGTCGCGCAGCGCGTCGCGCACCATGTGCGCCGCCTGTCCCGGACCGTGCGTCGCCGCCACTTCCATCAGCGGGAAGATGCCGCCCAGCGCATCTTCGATCCGCGCCCAGTTGCGGCCGGTGCGGCCCCGGTCGGACGCGGGATTGAAGATGGCATAGGCGGTCATGCCGCGACCCGGTAGATCAAGCCCAGGCTCTCGATCTCCTGCGCCTGGCGCGCCGCATTCCAGCCCAGGTGCGCGGCCATCAGGCCGGCGACGCGCTCCAGCACGGCGCGCGGCGGGGGGCCGAACTGGCCGATCGAGGTGCGGCGCATCACCATGTCTTCCAGAGTGAGTGCCATTTCATGCCGAAGGGCAAAGGAAATCTGGGCCGGCGTATCGCCGCTTTCGCCGAACGGCATCAGGTCGGCCAGACGTGCCCCCTTCAGGGCCTCCGGCAGGCGCGCGCCCAGCATGTGCGCCATGGGCCGCAGGGCCGAGATGCCGGGCCAGGTCTTGTTGAAGCCGCGTACCATGGCGTCGAATTCGTCAAAGCGGCCGCCGGGCAGGGGCACGGCGGCGGTCGTGCAGCGTTCCGTCTTGCGACCAAGCCTGGCCGCCACCGCATCGGTGACGGTCTCTGCCAGCGCGCGCGAGGTGGTCCATTTTCCGCCAAGCGCCGAAAAAATGCCGTCCAGGCCTTCGCCGGCATGGTCCACCAGTTCGGCGCGGCGGCTGACGTTATAATAGGTGCCGCCCTTCTTGCCGTCGGCAACCAGCGGACGAAGCCCCGCATAAAACGCCTGCACATGATCGCGCGTCAGCCCCGCGGCGGGCAGGTACTTGGTGAACTGTCCCAGCAGCGCATCGATGTCGCGTTCCTCAACTGCCACCCTGCCTGGATCGCCGGTGAAAGGCGTGTCGGTTGTGGCCAGAAGCGTATGGCCGCGCCAGGGCAGGGCGAACAGATGGCCGCTGCCGGCTTCTATCGCCAGCGCCGATTGCGAAATCTGGGGTACCAGAAGATGGATGCCCTTGGAGCGGACCAGCTTGTGCGCGGCGCTGTGGCCCGTCGCCTTTTCCAGGAACAGGTCTGCCCAGGGGCCTGCCGCCACCACGACGCAGCGGGCGCGAATGTCAAACGTTTCGCCGGTCAGCGTGTCGCGCACGCCTGCGCCCTCCACCTTGCCGTCCCGCAACAGCAGCCTTTCGCACGCCAGGTGATTGGCTATGGCCGCGCCATGGGCATCGGCGTCAACCAGGTTCTCCAGCGCGATGCGTTCGGGCGAATACATCTGGGCGTCGTGATATTCGAAGGCGCCCTTGAATTTCGGCGCTGCCAGCACGGGAGCGCGTTCCAGCGCCTCACCGCGTCCCAGCCAGCGATGGCCCGGAAGCTGGCGCATGGCCAGCGCGTCATAGAGCATGAGCCCCGCCGCCAGCTTCAATCGCTCGCCGAGGCCGGTGATGGGCAGCAGGAATGGCAGGGGGCGCACCAGGTGCGGCGCGATCCTGAGCAGGATGCCGCGCTCGCGCAGCGACTCGCGCACCAGCCCGATCTCGAAGTTTCGCAGATAGCGCAGCCCGCCGTGCGCCAGGCGCGAATTGTGCGCCGAGGTGGCGCAGGCGAAATCGTTCGCCTCCACCAGCGCCGTCGACAGGCCCCGGCGCGCGGCATCACGCGCGATGAAACAGCCGGTGGCGCCGCCGCCGACAATCAGGCAATCGAATGTTTCAGAGGAGAGAGAGGTGAGGGCGCGCTGCATGGGCGCGCCAAACTATCGGCGTGGCCGCCGGATTTCTACTTGATCTTGCCTTCCTTGAAGATCACGTGCTTGCGCAGCACCGGATCGTACTTCTTGATCGAGAATTTCTCGGTCATGGTCCGGGTGTTCTTCTTGGCGACATAGAAAAAGCCGGTGCCGCCGTCGCTGTTGAGGCGGATCTTCGCGGTGGTCGGCTTGGCCATGACAAACTCCAGAAAAAGGCAGGGCCCGAAAAGAGCCGTCCAAGGGGGCGGTAGATGGCTTAGCGGCCCCCACTCTGTCAAGTTTTTCGGGACCGGACACGGTAAAAAGGACGGATTTCAGCGCTTTTTGGGCTTGAACTGCCGCTTTTCCTCCTTGTTTCGGTTGGGTTTGGCGGCTCTGCCCCGGCGAGGTCCGCCAGGCCGGCGGGCGGGAGCAAGCATGCCTTCGCCATCAGCCAGCGCGAATCTCAGTCCCCCTGTGAGGGGCGCGGCTTCCACCAGCTTGACCGCCAGCACATCGCCCAGCCGGTGGACGGTGCGGGTGCGTTCCCCGATCAGCGCCTGGCGCTTTTCGTCATGGCGGAAGAAATCGGCGCCGAGAGAGCGGATGGGAATCAGCCCTTCCGCGCCGCTGTCCGCCAGCCTCACGAACAGCCCGAAGCGGGTCACGCCGGTGATGCGGGCGTCAAAACTCTGGCCCACGCGGTCCTGCATGAAGGCCGCGACATAGCGGTCGTTGGAGTCGCGCTCCGCGGCCATGGCCCGCCGTTCGGTCATGGTGATGTGTTCGGCGGTGGCGGGCAGGGCGGCGATCTCCCGGTCCGTGAGCCCGCCTTCACCCAGCCCGAAGGCGCGTATCAGCGCGCGGTGCACGATCAGATCGGCATAGCGACGGATGGGCGACGTGAAGTGGGCATATTTCGCCAGGTTCAATCCGAAATGGCCGATATTGGCCGGATCGTAGATAGCCTGGGCCTGGCTTCGCAGCACCACATCGTTCATCACCGCTTCATGCGGCATGCCCTTGGACGCCTTCAGGATGCGGTTGAAGATGCCGGGCTCGACCACCTGCCCCTTGGCGAAGGCGATGTTCAGGGTCTTGAGGAAATCCGCAAAGGCGAACAGCTTTTCCTTCGATGGCGTGTCGTGGACGCGATAGATCAGCGGTGTCCTGGCCTTTTCCAGCGCTTCAGCGGCGGCGACATTGGCCAGCACCATGAACTCCTCGATCAGCTTCATGGATTCCAGCCGTTCGCGAAAGGCGATGGAGGCGACATGGCCGTCCGCGCCCAGGGCCACGCGCCGCTCGGGCAGGTCAAGGTCGAGCGGATCGCGCTTGCCGCGTGCGATGGTCAGCGACTTGTAGGCCTCCCAGATATCGGCCAGGGTCTTCTTCACCGTTCCGCTCATGCCGGCGGGCGGATCGCCGTCAAAAGTGCACTGCGCCTGGGCATAGGTCAGGCGCGCGGCCGAACGCATGATGCCTCGCAGGAACTGGTGGCTTTTCTTGTGCCCGCGGGCATCGAACACCATGCGCACGGCAAGACAGGGCCGGTCCACGCCTTCCTTCAGCGAACACAGGTCGGCTGACAATTCTTCCGGCAGCATCGGCACCACGCGGTCGGGGAAATAGACGCTGTTGCCGCGCCGGATGGCTTCGCGGTCCAGCGCCGAGCCCGGCGTGACGTAATGGGAGACATCGGCGATGGCGACCAGCACGATATGACCGCCCTCATGATCGGGATCCGGTCCTGCCCAGATGGCATCGTCATGGTCGCGCGCGTCCGGGGGATCGATGGTGACCAACGGTACCTGGCGCAGATCGGTGCGGCCTTGCGGATTCACCGGGCCGGCTGCTTTGGCCTGGTCCAGCACCGCCTGGGGAAATTCCACCGGAATGCCGTGGTCGTGGATGGCGATCAGGCTGATGGTCTTCGGGCTGTCCATGCTGCCGATGCGCTCGACCACACGCACGCGGGAAAACCCGGCGGTGCGGCCATGGACGGGCTCGGCGGCAACCAACTCGTTGTTCTTCGCGCCGTGAAGGTCGGCCTTGTCGATGGCAAATTCGCCGCGCGCCTTCTTGTCGATCGGCATCAGCCGCGCGCCTTGCGGGTTTTCGCGCACCACGCCCACAAGCCGGGATGGCGTCGCTGCTTCCAGCCTGCGGATGACCGCGGCCTCATAGCCGTCGCCGCGCTTTTCAAGTCGCGCCAGCAGGCGGTCGCCCGGTCCCGGCGCGCCGCCGGATTTGGGCGGGGTTAGATGGATGACGGGCGGTTCTTCATTGCTCTCCCACGCCAGCGGCGCGGCCAGCATTTCGCCGTCATCGTCCAGGCCCGTCACTTCGATCACGGCCACTGCCGGCAGTTCGCCTGCGCGGGCGAACCCGGTCCGCTTGTGTCCTTCGATGACGCCGTTCGCGGACAGTTCCTTCAGCACCCGCTTGAGCTGGATGCGGTCCGACCCTTTCAGGCCCAACAATTTTGCCAGTTCGCGCTTGTCGGCGCCGGGATTTCCGGCCAGCAGTTCGAGCACGCGCGCCTTCAGCGGGGCGGGCGTGTGGTTGTCGTGTTTGGGTTTCTTCAAGTCCTATTCGCCGGCCAGTTCAGGCTCTTTTGCCTTTCCGGCTGCCTTCTTTTTGGGTTGGGTCTTTTTTGACGAAGACGCTGCGGCCTTCTTTTTCGGTGCCGCCTTCTTCCTGGGGGCCGCCTTCTTTTCCGCCTTTTCGGTATTCTTCTTTTCGGCTTTTGGCCTGGCGGCTTTCTTCGGTTTCTTGCCGCCTTTCGCTGCCCGCCCGGCGATCAGCGCCAGCGCCTGTTCCAGCGTCACCGTCTCCGGCTCGGTGCCCTCGGGCAGGGTGGCGTTGGTCTCGCCGTCGCTGGCATAGGCGCCGAACTTGCCCTTCAGAATCCTGATCGGCCTGCCGCCGGATTCGCCCAGGTCCTTCAGCGTTTGCGCGCCGCGCCGTCCGGGCCCGCGTGCCTTCTTTTCGGCCAGCAGGGTGACGGCGCGATTGAGCCCGATCTCGAACACGTCTTCCGGGGAGTCGAGAGATGCATAGATCCCGTTGTGCGCCACATAGGGCCCGAAGCGTCCGAAATTGGCGGTGATCTTCTTGCCATCCTCCGGGTGCAGTCCCACCTCGCGCGGCAGCGCCAGCAGTTTCAGCGCCATCTCCAGGTCGACATCGGTTTTGTCCGTGCCCCTGGGGATGCCGCTGCGCTTGGGCTTGTCGCCTTCGCCAAGCTGCACATAGGGGCCGAAGCGGCCGGTTCGCAAGGTGATCTTTTCGCCTGTCTCCGGATACTCTCCGATCTCCACCGGCCCCGCATCGCCTTCGCTGCTGGCCGCGCCGATGGGGCGGGTGAATTTGCAGTCCGGATAGTTGGTGCAGCCGACAAAGGCGCCGAACTTGCCCAGTTTCAGGTTCAGCCTGCCGCCCTCGCAGGCCGGACATTTGCGCGGATCGCTGCCATCGCCCGGATCGGGGAAGATGTGGGGCGACAGCACATGGTCCAACTCGTCGATGACCTGGCTGATCTTCAGGTCCTTGGTTTCGCCCACCGCGGCCGAGAAATCACTCCAGAAGTCACGCAGCAACTGCTTGTAGTCCAGATTGCCGGCCGAGACTTCGTCCAGCTTCTCCTCCAGGCCGGCAGTGAAATCATAGGCGACGTAGCGCTTGAAGAAACTGTTGAGGAAGGTTGTGACCAGCCGTCCCTTGTCCTCGGGGATGAAGCGCTGGCGGTCCATCTTCACATAGGCGCGATCGCGCAGCGTGGAGATGATCGAGGCATAGGTGGAAGGCCGGCCAATGCCCAGCTCTTCCAGCTTCTTGACCAGGCTGGCCTCGGAATAGCGCGGCGGGGGCTCGGTGAAATGCTGGGCCGGATTGATCTTTTCCACTTTCGTGGCGTCTCCCGCGTCCAGCCTGGGCAGGCGCGAGCCGTCCTCGTCCAGCTCGTCGTCCTTGCCCTCCAGGTACAGCGTCAGGAAGCCGTCGAACAAGGTTACGGTGCCGGTGGCGCGCAGCGTGATCTTGCCGTCGGCCGACACGACATCCACCGTGGTGCGTTCCTGCTCGGCGCTTTCCATCTGGCTGGCGACCGCACGCTTCCAGATCAGCTCATAGAGCCGGGCTGCGTCGGAATCGAGATATTTGGCCGCTTCCTCGGGCGTGCGCGCGAAGCTCGTGGGGCGCACCGCCTCATGGGCTTCCTGCGCGGTGGAGCTGTTGTTGACATAGACGCGCGCCGCGCCGGGGACATAGCGCTGGCCGTACCGCGCCGCGATCACCTGGCGCGCTTCGCCCACCGCCTCGGGCACCATGGTGATGCCATCGGTACGCATATAGGTGATAAGGCCTGTGGTATCGCCGCCGATCTCCACCCCCTCATACAGGCCCTGGGCGACCTGCATCGTGCGCTTGGCGTTGAAGCCCAGCTTGCGCGCGGCTTCCTGCTGCAGGGTGGAGGTCTTGAAGGGCGGGGAGGGATTGCGCTTGACCGGCTTGGCCTCGACGCTGCCGATCTTGAAGCTCTGCGCCTTGATCGCGGCCACGGCATGGTCGGCATCCGCCTGGCTGGCCAGCGAAAGCTTGTCGATCTTCTTGCCGTCCAGCTGGATCAGGCGCGCCTGGAAGGCAGCGCCATCAGCCGCCAGGTCGGCGTCGATCGACCAGTATTCCTGGGCCTTGAATGCCTCGATCTCCTGCTCGCGCTCCACGACCAGGCGAAGCGCCACGCTCTGTACCCGGCCGGCCGAGCGCGCGCCCGGCAGCTTGCGCCACAGGACCGGCGAGAGGGTGAAGCCGACCAGATAGTCCAGGGCGCGCCGCGCCAGATAGGCTTCCACCAGAGCCTGGTCGATCTTGCGCGGATGCTTGATTGCCTCGGTCACGGCGGATTTGGTGATGGCGTTGAACGCCACCCGCTCCACCGGCAGGCCCTTCAGCAGCTTCTTTTGGTTCAGGACCTCCAGGATGTGCCAGGAAATGGCCTCGCCCTCGCGGTCGGGGTCGGTGGCCAGGATCAGCTTGTCGGCGCCTTTCACGGCAGCCGCG
>JBEHXB010000067.1:0-9616 GCA_048498895.1 Pseudomonadota bacterium | reverse complement strand
GGGGCGGCAGGAGATGGGGGCTGGGGAATGGCCCGACCAGTGCACCGGCTCACCCAATTCGTCCAGGTCGGTGCACAGGCTCTCCACCAGGGCCGAAAGATCGACGTTGCGCTTGGTTTCCCCGCCGGTGCCGCGTGCCGCTGCCAGTACCTGCTCGGTCAAGGTCTGTAGTTCATCCAAATTGTGCATCAGACCTTCGCGCAACTCACGATCCTCGATGAATTCGAGGTTGATGCGCATGGCGGTCAACGGGGTGCGCAGGTCATGACCGACCGCCGACAGCAGATGGCGCTGGCTTTCCAGTGTGCGGGCCACCTTTTCCGCCATGACGTTGAAGGCGACGGCGGCGTTTCGGACATCCTCGGGGCCCTGTTCGGCGACGTGCGGCCGGCCCGAGCCTGCGGCCATGGCGGCAGCAGCCGTGGTCAATTCCGACAGCGGCCGCACCACACGGCGCGCCATGAAGGCGGCCGCAGCCGAGGCCAGCACCACCGCGATCACGGCGGCGACCATGATTTCCACCGGCCAATCCGGTGTCGGCCGCATCAGCACGCCACTGACTGCGCTGTGGTTGCTGATGGGCACCAGGGTGCGGATCACGTCTTGGGAAACGCCTGGCTCGCGCGAGCGCACCGGCCTGAGGCTGGGGTCGATGCTGGATAGCGGCTCATGCAGATGGATAATCGTATTCTTCTTGCCCGGATGGTTATCGGGCAGGGCATCTTCCAGCCGCTTGGCAAGGACCTGCTCCTCGCTTGTCATGGAGCGGCCGTTATAAATGCCCTGCACCTCCCGGAATCGCCAGACAGGTGTGCTGCTCAGAGTGCGCATCACTACCAGGCGGGCTTCGGGCGGTACCTGACTGACAGCCGAGGCCACCGCTGCCGCGCGGTCGACCATGCGCTCATTGATGTAGTCGCGGGCCTGTGCCTCGCTGTTCTTGTAGTAGTAAAAGGCCACACCCATGTTGGACACCGCCACCGCGGCCGCCACGACCAGGATCAGCTGAACCGCCAGGGTGCGCGGCCACAAGCGAAAGCGCATCACGCCATCTCCGGGTCCATGGCGAAGATGTAGCCGCCGCCCCAGACCGTCTTGATGTAACGAGGGTTCTTCGGATCGGGCTCGATCTTCTTGCGCAGGCGGCTGACATGGTTGTCGATCGACCGGTCGAACAGGTCGGCGTCGCGGCCCTTGGTCAGGTCCAGGAGCTGGTTGCGCGTCAACGCGATCTTGGGCCGCTCCAGCAGCGCGGTGAGCAGGCGGAACTCGCCGCTCGACAGCGGCATGGCGATGCCGTCCAGCCCGATCAGCTCGCGCTGGCCGGTGTCCAGTATCCAGTCGCCGAACTTCACGCGTTCGGCGCCCGGCGGCTTCTGGCGCGGCGGCAGTGCCTGTGTACGGCGCAACACCGCCGCCACGCGCGCGATCAGTTCGCGCGGGCTGAAGGGCTTGGCGATATAGTCGTCGGCGCCCATCTCCAGCCCGATGATGCGGTCGACTTCCTCGCCGCGCGCGGTCAACAGGATCACCGGAATCTGGCTTGTCTCGCGGATCGAGCGGCACAGCGACAGGCCATCCTCGCCGGGCATCATGATATCGAGTACCACCAGGTCAATGGCGGAGCTCTTCATCACCTTGCGGGCGGCGGCCGCGTCCGACGCCGTGGTTGCCCGGTAATTGTGCTCCCGCAGATACCGTGCCAATGGCTCGCGGATATCCCGCGCATCCTCGACCACCAGAATATGCGGTTTTGCTTCGTCCTTGATCATAGCGGATAGTTTTGATGCCATGGCCGGTTTCCACGCAACAGGAAATTGTCGCAAAACCTATCAGGGCATGGTTTCAACCAAATGCGGCATAAGGGAGATTGGCCGCGCTTCACGGTGTGCGAAGCAGCAAACCGCCGGCGGCAGATAATCCCGGTTGGGAAGGCCGACAGGCGAGCCAGGTCCGGTCTGCCTTCGCTGGCGGCGGCCGCGCTGCCACGGCTTTCATCGATCATTGAGACGCCGCACAGCGATAGAGTTGGGCTGCCTGGGGCGGCATTTGTCAGCACCCCCTCTTTTCGGAGGAGTTTTATTGAGACAAAATTACAGGAACTCTGCGGTCATGTCGGGAGGGCACCATGGAGGAGGGGCAAGCGGGGGAGTGCCTGACCGTTGCCGGTCAGGTCAAATGGTTCGATGCCAGCAAGGGTTATGGATTCATCACGCCAATCGATCCGGGGTGGGACGACATCCTGCTGCATCAGACCTGCGTGCGGAAGTCGGGATTCAAGCTGGCGGTCGAGGGTGCCAAGGTGGTTTGTCAGGTGGTGCGCGGCCCGCGCGGCATGCAGGCCAGCCGGCTATTGTCCCTGGACAATTCTACCGCGCGAGTGATGCCTTTGGACAGTGATCGTCCGCAGCGCTATGTCGCCGAACCCGAGGGGCCTTCTTTCGAGGGCACGGTAAAATGGTTCAACCGGGCCAAGGGCTATGGCTTCATCAGCCGGGGACCGGGCATGCCCGACATCTTCATCCATATGGAGACGTTGCGTCGCTGCAATGTGCAGGAGCTGGTCGAAGGCCAGCGGGTACTTGTGCGGGCGGGAGGCGGGCCCAAGGGTCAGCTGGTCGCCGAGATCGCTTTGCTGGACAGCTGACCGGCGTTGCTTTTACGAGCGCGCGTGAGATAGTCGCCGCGATGCGTGTGCCGTTTTCCGTTCTGTCATTCATGGCCCTGCTGATTGCGCCTGCCAGGCTTGGCGCCGAGCCGCTGGCCGGCGGCGCCGCGGTCCAATGCCCGGCGCCGCGGCCGTACAGTTTCGAAGTCACCGGGCAATTGCACCGGGACCAGCCCGGCTTCACCGAGGGGCTGGAGGTGCATGACGGCCGTCTGTACGAGAGCACCGGCGACCTCTTCGGTGAAACCCGCATCAATGTGATCGACCGCGGGACGGGCAAGGTCTCGGCCCTGCGCAACGACCATCACAGCTATTTCGGCGAGGGCCTGACTTTCTTCGGCGGCCGCCTCTATCAGATGAGCTGGCGCGAGCATTTGGTCTTTGTATTCGACAAACTCGACCGTCGCCTGCAGGTCTTGCACAATCCGCGCGAAGGCTGGGGCCTGACTCACGACGCCAGCCGCCTGATAGCCAGCGATGGATCCAGCCGGCTATTCTTCCTGTCGCCCAGGGATTTCAGCACTCTGGGGTCGGTCACCGTCCACTACGGCAGCCAGCAGGTCAGCAACCTGAACGAACTGGAATATGTCGATGGAGCGGTCTGGGCCAATGTATTCGAGAGCTGGCAGGTCGTTAAGATCGCGCCGGCCACGGGTTGTGTGCTGGGCGTGGCCGATCTTCACGGCTTGTATGACCGGCTCTCGCCCGATGAGAAAGCCAAGGTCGATGCGGATGGGAATTTTGTGCTGAACGGCATTGCCCACGATCCGGCCAGCGGCCAGTTCATCCTGACCGGCAAATACTGGCCGGTCCTGTTCACCGGGCGCTTCGTCGAGAAATAGATCGCAGGCGAGCGATTAGGAAATGGCGACCCCGGCAGGATTCGAACCTGCGACCACCCGCTTAGAAGGCGGGTGCTCTATCCGGCTGAGCTACGGGGTCTGAGAGGCCGAGCGGGACTTTTGCCGCAATCTAGCCCAATCCAGGCAAAAAAGCGTGAATGGCGGAACCCCCAGGTCAATGGGACCAGGGCACCCGGCGATCAAAACGAAAATTGTCCGAATAGGCCTTGGGTCTGGGCGGCGCCACATGCGGCTCGAAGCGCTGGTAGGGGATGCCGTGCTTCTGCGCATAGGCCACCGCCTCCTCGGCGGTGTCGAATTCCAGTGTCACTTGCTGGCGCATGTCGGTTGAACTGGTCCAGCCCATCAGCGGATCTATGGTTTGTGCGGCCTCGGGCTCGAACTCCAGCAGCCATTGCTTGGTGCGAGCCTTGCCTGACTGCATGGCGTTTTTTGCCGGTCTGTAAATGCGCGCCCGCATGTCTTCCCAAGTCCCCTGTCAAAAATGGTCGGAGCGGCGTGATTCGAACACGCGACCCTCTGCTCCCAAAGCAGATGCGCTACCAGGCTGCGCTACGCTCCGGTCGCCAGACCCTGCCTTACACGCTGGCGCAGCCGCCATCAAGCGGCGTCCTGTTGCCGCCCGGCAGGGCCGTCGACCGGCCCCCAACCCGATCTTTCCGTTCCGTAATTCCCCGTTTCAAGCTCAATCCGCCGCAGTTGTGGAGCCGAGGCAGGCTGAGGTAATGTCCGGCCGCCGGACTAAGGGCCGTCTTGGGCGGTCCGGACCACACACATTGTTCGATTGGGGCTCGTATCCGGGCCGTCCGATCCACCGGGAGACCAAAGGCGTGTCGCGCAAAAATACCGTCATCATCCTTGCCGCCGTTCTGATTCTGGCGGCCGCGGGCGCCGGCGCCTGGTACCTGTGGGGTGGGCACTTGAATGGCACGGGCACTGAAGAAAGCGCTTCTGGCGGCGCCCCGGCGCCCGCGGTGAGCAGCGGCCCGACCCCGGAACCGGTTCTGGTGGTAATCGACCGGGCTGCGATCATGCGGTTCTCCAAGGCGGGCCAGGACATCGGCCGGCAGGTGGAGCAATTCACGGCGCAGACGAAGTCCGAGCTGGATGGTCAGGTCAAGGCACTGGAAAATGAAGGCAATGCCCTCAAGCGCGAAGCGCCGGGTCTTGCGCCGGACGTGCGCCAGAAGCGCATCGCTGCGTTCGAACAGCGGCAGGCCGCGCTGCAGCGGGTGGTCGACCGCAAGCAGGCCCAGGCCCAGGCCGCGGTGGGCAAGGGTCGCGCCGCGATGGAAAAAGTGCTGGCACCCATCCTCAAGGATGTCACCAAGGAACACGGTGTGAATCTCGTGCTGGACAAGCAGGCGGTCCTGTTCGCCACCAACTCCACATTCGATATTACGCCCGAGGTGATCGAGCAGCTGAACGCCAAGCTGCCGGCGGTGAAGATTGACTTCACCGCGCAGGAGACGCCCCCCCAGAAATAGCTGCGCGGGTCTCCTCGCCGATCCAATCCAGATAGGTGGAAAGCCCGGCCATGAAGGGCGTGCCCACGATCTCGGGCACGCTGTAGGGATGGTTCTGCCGGATGCGGGCGATTGCCGGCTCGAACAGCGCGGTGCGGGTCTTGATCAGAAGCAGCGTCTCAGGCTCGTGCTGAAGCGCGCCTTCCCATCGATAGACACTGTCGATCGACACCATCTGAACGCACGCGGCAAGGCGTTCCTCGACCAGAAGGTCCGCCATGCGCGCCGCCTCCGCGCGGCTGGGCAGGGTGGTCAGGAGGACGCCAAAGTCGGACGCGGCCGTCACGGCGCGGCCGCCTCGACCATCGGCGGCGGCGGGCGCTGCGGATTTCCGGCGCGGCGGGCAAAGGTAAGAATGTGCTGCACCGTTTCCTTCAGGCCCGTCGTAACGATATCGCACTCCGTTGCCTCAATACCGTCCAGATAACGCGAGGAATCCGCAAGGCCCCAGAACAGTGCCATCACCGGCACGTCGGGCATGCGCTTTCTCAGGCGCCGTACCTGATAACGGGCATTTTTGAATGTGCCGGGCTCCAGGTAGGAGACGCAGGTGAGCCGCACGCCCTCGCAATCCAGGTCGCGGATGTGGGCGGCGGAGGTTTCCTCGGATGACACCACGCGCGCACCGATGCCGTATTTGGACAGCATATCCACCAGCAGAAGGGCCGCCGCCTCGTCGAGCGCGCCGCGGCCGGCAACGCACATGACTGGTTGCTCACGCCAGGAGAGCGGCAAATCCGGCAGGCCCCGGGCGTCTTCATCCTTTCGGTCGGCCAGGTTGACGATCAGCCCCTTGATGGCGTCGCGAATGCGACCCTGGCGAAGGGGATCGAGAACGCCGCGATTGACATCGGCCTGGGCAAGCATCAGCGCGCGGGCCGCCACCTCGTCATAGTAGGCGGACAGGGAATTGGCGCGCAGGAAATCCTCGGCTTCGTCTGCAGCCTCGTCCGGGTCCTCGGCCAGCATGCGAAGGTAAAGGCTTTCCTCGAAACTCAAGGCGGGCTGGTCGCCAAGCATCACATCCAGGAACTTCAGGCCCTCGACATGACGGCCTAGGACCACGAAACACATCGTCAAAGGCGTGGAAAGCAGAAGCCCGACCGGCCCCCACAGCCAGGTCCAGAATACCGCGGCCACTACTACCGCCACCGCCGACAAGCCCATGCTTCGGCCGTAAAGGAAGGGCTCGATCATCTGGCCGGTTACCGCTTCCACAGAGCCATAGAGCGCCATGGTCCACACCATCTTCTCCCAGCCCGGATCGACGGCCAGGGCCAGAAAGAAGGGAAACAGGAAGGCCAGCGGCACGCCGACATAGGGTATGAAGCGCAACAGCATGCTCATCAGCGCCCAGAGACCTGCGTTGGGAATGCCGATTAGCCAAAGGCCGGTGCCGATTACCAGGCCGAACACGGTGTTGATGCAGGTCTGAAGAAACAGGTAGCGCGACAAGCGCGCCGCCGCTTCGTCCAGCGCCACAGTGGTTCGCTGCATGTCGCGCGATCCGGCCAGGCGTACGAAACGGTCTCGAAGGTCGTCCTTCTGCAGCAGGATGAAGCCGACAAAGACCAGCGCCAGGCCAATCAGCTCCAGGGGCTCTACCAGGGGGCCCAGGAGATTTTGCGCCACCGACCAGGGGGTTTGCACGGTACGCCGGATCACGACGGGGATTGGCTTGACCGGACTGTCGGGCGTCGTCTCGAACTGTTCCTCGTTGCGGCCGCTCGTGATCTGGTTGGCCAGGCTTTCCACCGTGCGGTTCAGGCGCTCGATCGTGCCGTTGTGCATCGCCGAGCCCACCACTGACTGGATCTTGTGGGACAGATTGGTCTGATAGTGCGGCAGCTCTGCCGCCAGCCGGGCAAGCTGCGAGCCCATGAACATGCCCAGCGAGGACAGGATCACGATGGCAAAGGCCAGGCTGATCAGGACCGGCGCTACATTGCCCAGCCGGAACCTCTTGAGAAGACTGACCAGCGGCGCCAGGGCAAAGCTCATCAGGATCGCAAGCGCCAGCGGCATCAGTATGGGGCGCGCGAGGTAGATGGCCGCCACCGCTATGGCCGCGATGACCGCGGTCATGAATGGGGGTGTCAGCACGTCGGCGGTGACGGCTGGCCCTCGCTGCGGAGGTTTCAGGTCTGCCATGCGCTATCTCCGTGGGGCCCCAGTATAACCCCCTGGGAACCCTTAGGCTTCATTTCAGACGCCGGAAGAAGCAGGAAGGTGCGCCGGTGTGGCAGGCCGGTCCCATCTGGTCCACCTTCAGCAGAAGAACATCGCCGTCGCAGTCGATCCAGGCCTCGACCAGATGCTGGTGATTGCCGCTGGATTCGCCCTTCCGCCAAACCGCCTGCCGCGAGCGCGACCAGTAGGTCACCTGACCCGAGGTAAGCGTGGTTTCCAAAGTGTGCCGGTTCATCCAGGCCACCATCAGAACCTGGCCGGTGGCATGGCTCTGGGCAATGGCGGGGACCAGGCCGGCTTCGTCGAACTTGACGGCCTTGATGAAGGCGTCGTGGCTGAGCGTGTCGGTCATGTCGCGTCCTTCAACCGGGCAAAACCTTTTTCCAGATCGGCGATCAGGTCGTCCGCGTCTTCCAGCCCGGCATGGACGCGAAGCACCGGCCCCTCCGCAGGGAAGGGCCTTGCCGTGCGCCGGATATGGGCTGGAATGAGAAGGCTTTCAAACCCGCCCCAGGAAAAACCCAGGCCGAAATGTGAAAGCCCGTCCAGCATGGCGGCCACGGCTTTTTCCGGCACCGGCTTCAATATCAGCCCGAACAGCCCACAGGCCCCGGTGAAGTCGCGCTTCCATATCGCATGTCCGGGGTCGCCAGGCAGGGCCGGATACATTACCCGGGCGACTTCAGGCCGGGCCGCAAGCCAGTTCGCCAGCGTGATGGCGGTGGCCTGGTGGCGCGCCAGGCGCACCGGCAGGGTGCGAAGCCCGCGCAGGCCCAGATAACAGTCGTCTCCGCTGGCATACAAACCCATACTGCCGTGCGTCTCAGCCAGGCGGGTGGCATGGCTCTCATTGGCCGCGACATAGCCCAGCATCACGTCGGCATGACCGCCGACATACTTTGTCGCGGCCTGGACCGACAGGTCGACACCGTGCTTCAGTGGTTGAAAGAAGATGGGGGTTGCCCAGGTATTGTCCATCAGGACACTGGCGCCGTGCGCGTGCGCTGCCGCAGCGATGGCGGGAATGTCCTGCACCTCAAACGTCAGCGAACCGGGACTTTCGCAGAACACGGCTTTCGTGTTCGCCCTGAGCAGCGGGGCAATGTCTTCGGTGGGAGCGTAATAGCTGGTTTCCACCCCAAGACGCTTCAGTATGCGGTCGCAGAAGTGCCGCGTGGGCTCATAGCAGGCATCGACCACCAGTATGTGATCGCCTGCGCTGCACACCGACAGGATCGCAGTGGCAATGGCGTTCAGTCCCGACGGTACGGTGACGGTGCGCGCCGCGCCCTCCAGGGCGCCGATCGCATCCTCGAAGCTGCGGGTGGTCGGGGTGCCGCGCCGGCCGTACGTATAGGGCGCCCTGCCGGTCTTCAGGCTCTCCATGTCCGGGAACAGGATCGTGGAGGCACGATAAACCGGCGTGTTGACCGCGCCGAAATGCTC
Source organism: Pseudomonadota bacterium (assembly GCA_048498895.1). Lineage (GTDB taxonomy): Bacteria > Pseudomonadota > Alphaproteobacteria > Micropepsales > Micropepsaceae > Rhizomicrobium. Next base: position 923 of record JBEHXB010000067.1, on the reverse strand, counting down.
TTTGCTCATCCGGCCCAGCGCGGTCGCTTTTGTGGAGGGGGCTTCGTCAGTCATGGGCTTTGGTCATCGGACATCTTCAGGTAAGGCGCCAGCGGCTTTTCAAGCGCCAGCAGCATGGCCGCCGAGGCAAATCCTATCGCGGCCACGGCAAGGAAGAACAGCGGATGGGACATGGTGCTCCAATAGGTTCCAATATAGCCCTGAAGCAGGCCACCGCCCAAAAAGTTCGGCAGGAAGACCACCGCCATGGCCAGCGAGGCAATGCGCGCGGGAGCCACCTTGGAGAACAGGGATTGGCTGATGGGCGACAGGAATATCTCGCCAGTGGTGATGATGGCGAAATACAGCCCAAGCCACAGCCAGCTTACGCGGCCGTGGGCGCCGTGCCAGGCGGCGAATGCCAGTACCAGATAGGAGACGCCCAGCATCACAGCGCCTGCCACCATCTTGTACATGGAGTTGGGTTCCTTCGAAGCGCGGGCCTGGCGAGTCCAAAGAGTCAGGAGGAACGGCGTGAAGAGGAAAATCATTATGGGATTGAAGGACTGGAACCAGGTGACGGGAATCTCCCAGTTGATCAGACCGGGGATCAGTCGGCGGTCGGTGTTGGCGTCGGCGAAGAGGGCGATGACGTTGCCCTGCTGTTCGTAACATGCCCACCAGAACACCAGCGGAATCACGATCATCAGCAACGACAGGACCGACTTGCGTTCCTTGGTGTTCAAAGGCTGCCGCGCGGCTCTTGTCGCTTTGGTCTTGGCGCCATCGGCGGGCAGGTATTTCCAGCCCGCGAAATAGGAGATCAGCGCCAGTATCAGGCCGACGCCGGCGGCACCAAAGCCGTATTTCCAGCCGATCAGCTCGCCCAGCGTGCCTGCCACCAGCGGAGCAAGGGCCGCGCCAATGTTGACGCCGACATAATA
>JBEHXB010000066.1:0-9634 GCA_048498895.1 Pseudomonadota bacterium | reverse complement strand
CGTCTCGCCATAAACTGCAGAGGCCAGAACCAACCCGGCGCCGGCAGCCGCAAGCCATACCCCCCGCAGGCCGCATGCTCGCATGATGAGAAGCATTGCGTAGATCGTCAGGGCGCGCGTGGCAAGAAAAGCCGCAAAGAAGACAGTTTCAATATTTGCTTCATTGGCGAACAGGCCGAGAAACGCGTAGACCGGCGTTGCATAGTCGCGCAGCGACTGCACGAAGGGATCGCCGGAAAATTGCGGCAGGTCGAACCAGCGCAGAACGATGGGTATGTGGAAGACATTATTGTCCGTTCCGAACGCAAATCCCTGCAGGCGCCAGGACAGCAAAGCCAATGCGAGACAGACCAGTCCCATGCCAAGCACGGCCTTCGCCTTCGCCCGGATTGCGATGGACGGACGCGGGTGCTTTTCAGCTGCGGGCAACGAGGATGACGCCGGCGACGACCAGAGCTGTGCCGGCGATCCGGCCGACGTGGAACGGTTCATGGAAGAAGAAGTATCCCAACAAAGCGGTAATCAGGAAGCTGAGCCCCACGAATGGATAAGCCAGCGACAGATCCATGCGAGACAGAACGTTCAGCCAGATCAATGTTCCAATGCCGTACATCCCCAATCCAATGATGACCGCAGGACTCTGGCCGAAGGCAAGCAAGGTGGAAGTCACTGAGCCGTCCGCCATCGCCGCGCGCGCGGCAGCCGAGGACACGCCAAGCTTGAATGAAACCTGGGCGAACCCCGAAAGCGAAACGCTAAGCAGGATCAGAAACAGCAGGGGCGCGGTCATGAATTCCCTATATCGAGACAGAATAGGCCAGCAGCAAGATGAACATGACCGACGCCCCTACGGTCCAGGAGACCCAATCCCGCGCAGAATAGACGATGGGATCGTCATGCATGTAACCGCGAGTGGTCGACAACCACAAACGGCATTGCCAAAACAGCATCAGCGGAACAATGCCCCACAACAGACCCGGAGAGGCATATTGCGCGGCAGTTGCTTCCCGTTGGACAAACAGCGCCAGAACCAGGCTGGACGCAAAGCTCGCACAGCATCCGAAAGTCTGAAGTATCGGCATATCGCAACTGGCATAGCCCCTGCGCGCGACCAGCTGGCCATGGCTCCCCCGGGTGGACGACAGTTCAGCCACGCGCTTGAGCAGCGCAAGTCCCAGAAACAGAAAGCCTGAAAACGCCAACAGCCAGAGTGACAATGCGTGACCCGTCGCCACGCCGCCGCCGAACAGGCGGATGGTGTAAAGCGCGCCGAGCATGAAGACATCCACCAGAGGCTGCTCTTTCAGGCTCAGTGAGTAGGCCGTCGACATCACGGCATAGGTCAGTATGACCGGCAACGTCCCACACGCTACGGCCGTCGCCATCCCCAACACCGCCAGCAGGCAGGCCACTGACAGCCCTTTGGAAAGAGAAAGGGCACCGCTGGCGAACGGGCGCAGGCGCTTGCGCGGGTGCCTGCGGTCCGCGGCAAGATCCGTGGCATCGTTGAACAGATAGATCGACGAAGCGGTGGCGCAGAAGGCGACAAACATCAGCAAGGCATTATACCAGGCAGACAGGTCGGATACTGCATGGGCAGTGAAAATCGGAATGAAAACCAGAAGGTTCTTGACCCACTGATGAGGCCGCATTGCCTTCAGCAGCGCGCGCCCGGACGCTGAATTCCCGGCGAGCATCGCTTCCACGGGTGCCAGTCGGCGGGCCCGTCTCTCCACTCCAGAGGTCACGTTAACCAGGAGAGCCGCGCCCGAAGCCTTCCAGACAGAAAGATCGCTCTTGTCGTTGCCCGCATAGGCAAAGCCCCGATTGCCGAAACGCGCGCACAGCGCAGCCGCCTTGGCCGGGCCCTTGAGATTGCGTTTTTCATCCGACGCAACAATTTCATCGAACAGGCCAAGATGCCCCGCAACAGATTCGGCGATGGCCTGATTTGCCGCCGTCGCCAGTACAAGATAGCGGCCTTCATCCCTCTCTTTCGTGAGATAGCCTAGCAGCGCCTGGTTGTATGGCAGCAATGCCGGATCCAACGGCGCGCCGGCTGCAATGCTCTGCTTGAAGGCGGCGCGCCCGCTTGAGAAAAGCGTCATCACGGCACGTGCCAACCGTGCGTCACGAGGATGCGACACGATACCTTCCAGAAGCGTGTCGGAATGAATCAGCGTGCCATCCAGGTCGACACACAGAGGCAATGCATCTGTGACAGAAAACGTTGTTGCTTTCGCTTCTGCCAGCGTCATGCGGCCCCCGCCGGCAATGTGAAGACTCCTGCCGTGGCCGTCCGGAGACAAACGAAATCGCGCACCTGATACCCCAACCCTCGCATAGGGTTGGCGAATGGTCGCAAACCCCTGAAGATGCTGGAATACCCATTAATGGGCAGAATTCCCTTATGGTTAGGCCCTGGAGGGCGCAAGCGGCCTGGCCAGCCACAAGACGATCAAGCCGAACCAGAGCAGCCCGCCGAACAGCAAATGCGAAACCGCGACGTCCTTGTAGGCTTGCAACATCCAGGGCGACGAAAAGTGCAGCAACCGGACTACCGGCGTCACGAGCATGATCGCAAGCCAGCCACATATGCGTGATGACCGGGGCAATCCTTGTCGCCAGCCCAGAAAAAACGCGGCGGGCAGCAGCAGCCAGCAATAATAATGAGACCAGGAAAGCGGGCTTGCCAGGATCGCAAGACAGACAAAGAGGTTGTATTGCAACTCCAGCGTCGGCAATACAGATTTTGACAACTGATTGCGCCGCCACAGCGCGACCATGGCGACCGCAATCAGCAGTGCGAAAAAGATGTCTGCCGCGATCTTGAGGCCCATTGGTGGCAGGCTTGAATTCCAGTCCTGCAAAAGGCCGGCCGGCATCACCAGTCGAAACAGGAACGCCGGAATGGATTGGACATTAAAGGCGGCAAGCCAGCGATGATTGAATTGTACGATGCACACTTCAAACCAGTGCCAGTTGTCGTCCCATCCGAAGATGGCCAGGGAGAGCAACGCGATCCCGCCGCATACCGTTACAAATCCGATCGTGCCGCGTATGTCGCGGCGCAGAATGAAAAACAGTAGGAATAGCAAAAGAGGTGGCTTTATCATCGCGGCAGCGCCGAGCAATGCTCCCCCTGCCGCCGTCCGGGCCGAGCGCACCATCGCCAATGCACCCACAAGCGCCAGCAGGATGAAATGGCTGGTATTGCCCTCCTTCAGGCTGTAGAGGAGCGGGCCGTTCGCGGCGAACACCAGCAGCAGCGAGCAGCGTTCTGTCACGTCCAGCGCGGCCATGCGTGCCAATATTTGCCAGGCGGCGATGACGGCCGCTAGGCCGATAACCAGGAACAGGTACTTCGCCGCCTGCTCCGGCAACAGCCCGAACGGCGCGAACATGTAAGCGATGACAGGCATGTTTACAAAGCCGGAAACACCAAGTCCGGTCATCTCGCGCAATTGGCGTGCGCTGGTCAGCACCGCCCTGCCGGCAGGATAATAGGCGCTGTGAAAATCCCAGGAGAAATACGATGGATCACTGATCCGGAAAGACAGCAGCGCGAGCGCCGCACAGCCGGCAGCAAAGGCAATGTAAATCAATCCGGGACGCGCAATGCGCCTGACATGCAGGATGAGCGCCACGCTCGCCGCGAACGCCACCAGTTGCATGAAATATGCCGCCTGCGCCAGCGTGCTCATCCTGGTGCGCCGGCGGCCTCTTGCCTGACAAAGTGTTTCGCCCGGAGAAGGAAAGCGAGCAGCACTAGCGCGCCGAAGAAGCAATAGGCTTGCGCCACTGCAAATGCGGTGTGTGCCAGAAAACCGGCAAAGGGGATGAAATCGGCGACCATGACCCAGGACACCGTGAGGGCGATCGCTGCCAAGTCGCGCCTGCGGCCTTCCGTGATACGAAATGCAGCCCTGAGTGCCACCAGGAAAAGCGGCAGCAGGATGCCGTAATGATGCTCCCAGGCCACCGGCGAACCCGCAACGGTACATATCGCGGCAATTCCAAGATCGGACAGGTCAGGTCTGCTGCGCCGGCGCAATAAGGGCATTGCGCAGATCAGGGCAAGAGCGGCCACCGATGCCATCATCGTGCCGGCAAATACGCCCGGATTGAATGGCGTCAGCGCCCCGTCATACCAGCGCAGGCTGTCATTGGAAGACAGATACCAGTTGAGAATGCCGTTCACGGAATTATTAGCGAAAAAGCTCTCTCCATGCCGCGACAGGAAGGACAACACGTCCAGATAGGCGATGTGATTGTGAACACCGTATCGAAGCAGCGACAGCAGCAAGACAGGAACCGCCGCGGCCAGGATGCCGGTCACGAATCTCCAGTCTCGCCACAACAGGCCCCAGAGCAGAAGCAGCCCCATCTGCGGCTTGATCGTGCATGCGAGCCCGATAAGAAGTCCCGCCAACAACCGGCGTTGCAGGAACCAGCTCAAAAGCGCAAGCGTAAAGAGCAGGTCTATCCAAAGCTGTATCTGTCCCAATATCTGCGCGCGCAGCAGCGGATAAAACGCAAATGACGCCGCAAATGCCAATGCCGCCATGGCCCTTCCCGAAGGCGCGATCCCTGCCCTGCGCGACGTGTCCCGAAACAGCAGCCAACCCAGAACGGCGACGGCACAGGCGTTCAACAAGTAGACCAGTGAGTTCAAGGCATTGAGGGCGCGAATACTGGACATTCCGATGGTGGAAAGCACTTCGAACGGCAACAGGCTTGTAGGGGGATATTGAAAGCGCACATGTGCGCCCAGAAACAAGGTTTCGTAAAGCCGACCGCGGTCGGGCCCGTTGAGAATTTCGAGCGCATGCTGCATTGGCAACCAGGAATCGCCTTGGTCCGACGGATGGATAAAGGAATGCAGCACTTTCCTGATCGCATCGAAGTTCGTCAGATCGATGGAGATTATGCTGCTCAGGCTGTCCCTATACCACCACCCGAAGAGACTTATCGTCACGATCGGCAAAAAGGCGCAGAAAGCGACGTATATCGCTGCGCGGCTGTTCGATGCTGAATTGACCAGCGGCTGCGACGCGACCGGTTCGAATGCCTGGCTCATCTACCCCTCACGGTCCGGGCGCCGGGAGAAGCGATGGCATTTTCCATTCCATTTCCCCGGGTTTCCCCTGCGCCGGGAAATGGCGTTTGAGCTTCAGGAAACGTTTCTCCCACAATTGATAGCTTACCCATGCCACCAAAAGGTCGAGCACGAAAACGAACAATATGATTACGATTACCAGGCCCGGTCCGGCGCCCGGCGGCACCAGCGACAAGCGGGAATGAAGCAGAAGCATCCCCACGATCGGATGCCAGACATAAAGGCCGTAGCTGTATTTTCCAAACCACCGCAGCGGGCGCGCCGACAGAAGGCGGGCGAACCGCCCTCCTGCGCAACACCACACCAGGGCGGCTGCCGTCGCGGCCGAGACCAGCGGATAGCCGGCAATCCAGATCGCCGGGTCGGACTGGTCTGCAGTTCCACGCATCCAGAACAGGATGCAAAGAAAGGCAACGGTTCCTGTCAGCGCCAGCGCCGCCAATCGCGAAAGACGCCGTGCATCATGGGATCGTATCAGAATGGCCGCCAGGGCGCCGATCGCCAGCCCGTCCATACGCAGCGGGGTGAGCCCGAAGACATAATCGGTGTCCATGCCACGATGCAAAGCCAGTGCCCGCGCGGCCACAGACCCCGCGAACGCCAGCATCGCCAGGATCGCCGTCCAGCGCCGGGACAGAAGCCAGACCAGCAGCGGCCACAGGAGATAGAAATGCTCCTCCACCGCGAGCGACCAGTAATGGGCCAGTACGCCGCTCGCATCCGTGCCCCGAAAGGATATGGCAAGATTCTGCAGGAATAGTGCGGGCCACAGATAGCTGCCGGGCGCCCCCAAATCGGCATACGAGCCCCAGATACCAGCGTCCGGAAAACTCGCCCGCAACACTATCATCAGGGCCAGCGCCCCATAATAAAGGGGGAAAATTCGCAGGACGCGCCGCGCATAGAACGCCCTGAAATAGTTCGCAGATGCCTTGGTATCGAGGAGGATGCCGGTGATGAGAAACCCGGACAGGGCGAAGAAGACATCAACGCCGCACCACCCGAAGGCGAACGGGACCAGCAGAGGACTATTGATGCCGAGAACCTGCATGCTGCTCGCGAAATGATAGAGGATCACCAGCAATATCGCCACGCCGCGAACGCCATCCAGTGCGGGAACGTGCGCGGGGGCAACCGATTGCCGACCCTCCATTTTCTGTATCACTGGCTTTTGCATCTCGATAATCCGGCGCCTTGTTAAAACTCTAATCGCTGCCCCCGGCCTGCCGCCGGCGTTCCACCCACGCGCCATGCAGCATTCCGCTGAGATACGCGTCACGCATTACAATGTCTGTTTGTCTTGCCCGTCCCAGGACCGCTGCCGCAAATGCCTTCATCCGGCGCATGAACACGGCGCGCAACAGCCACGCCGGAACACCGAAAAGCTTGCGGCAATGCTGCTGCTCCGCGCTTTCCTTTCGCGCCCAGTCTGTGACACCAAGACGGAAGCGGCGGCGCCGAACCCAGCTCGTCGTATAGCATTCGCGAGGCACATGGTGCCGGATCAACGCACCAGGCAGGTAGACCGGTTTTACCCCCGCCCGCACCAGGCGTTCCTGGATTTCATTTTCCTCTCCAAGCGGCGATAGCCGGGAGGCTGTGATGCCAAGGTCACTGGCGAACAGTCCCGCCGCGGCCAAGTCGACGCGAAACGCCGCCCAGTTCGCGCCGAAGAAATAATCGAAAGCCTCCGGATCCATAACCATTTCTCTGTTCGAAGGCAGCCAGCCGGTCGCCGAGAGCGGCAGATAGGGTGCGAGGTCGGGGGGGCAGGAAAAGTCCGCGTCTGTCGTCAGCGGGCCGCCGAAGAAGTGACCGGGCCCGCGCCGGCGGGCCGCATCTTCATATATCTCGACGATATTGCCAGGAACGCGGATGTCGTCGTCAAAGAAAATGAGAAGGTCAGCGTCACAGCCATCAATCGCGTGATTGAGCGCGACTGACTTTCGTCCCTCCGCCAGATAGTGATAGCGCATCCTTCCACCCAACGGATATTTGCCGCATATCTCTTGGGCACCGGATCGAAGGCCGTTCTCGACGACATGAACTTCGGTTTCCGGGGCAAGTGCAGCCCGGCTCAAATCAGCGAGCAACCGTTCCAGCAAATCGGGGCGAAGGTGGGTAGGAATGATGACGGCGGTTTTCATGCGGCTATCACCGGAGCGACGAAAGCCGAGCCTGCCGTTGACCCTCTATTGCTCAATCGGGTACAGAGCGACGTGGCACTGCCATAGTGGTCTGTGCCGGCGCGGTTATCCGGGACGTTGCGAGCGTGCGGGGAAGATCGATAATCCAGCTGGCCGACAGAATAACGCGCAAGCTGAAGACGTTGACCACGCGGCCCGTCTCGGCCACCTGGCCGACCGGCGTTATTTCGTTCACCTTCGATGACTTTCCCAAGTCGGCCCTGTCTGCCGGCGCCACCATTCTGGAAAGCCACGGTGCCCGGGGAACATATTACACTGCGTTCGGCTTGGCCAAGACGCACGGCGCGCCCGGCGAGATGTTCGATCTGGACGATGTGCGCGAAGCGTTTTCCCGGGGACACGAAATCGCCTGCCATACACACACACACATCAACTGCGCCACAGCGAAGCCGGCACAGCTTGAATCTGAGATAAGAGCGAACGCGGCGGCAGCCGCCGCGGCGCTCGGCGGAATTCCGCTCATCAACTTCTCCTATCCCTTTGGCGGCATCTCGCGCCGAGCGAAGACCGCCATCCGGCCGTTCTTTGCCAGCTGTCGCGGGATCGAGCCTGGGATAAACGAAGGCGTACCGGACTATGCCGAGCTTCGGGCCAACAGGATTTACACATCCCTGTTCGACGAAGCCCGGCTGCGCGCCCTTGTGGATCGCAACAGGGCGGTCGGCGGCTGGCTGATTTTCTATACCCATGACGTTGGCGACACGCCATCCGCATATGGCTGCACCGGCGCGGAGCTGGACAGTGTCGTCAGCTATGCCGCCTCGCATTCGCCCGTCCTGCCGGTGCGGGAGGTCGTTTCGGCAATGGGCGCCGCGCGCGCACCGTGACGGCGCACCGTGACCCGTCGCGACGATCGGTTCAAGCGACCTCGACATTCTGCAGTGCCCGGTTTCTGACTTGCCAGCGTGACGGCGTGACGCACACTCCCGTGGAATGTGCACCCCAACCGTCACCGAATGTGTCGTTATTGTAGACGACAAAGGTTATGTCGCCGTCGACGAGGTCGACATAGCCAGCGCCTTTCCAAAGACCGAAATTGAGAATGTATTCCCCGGGCATCAACGGGATGGAATCGACCTCGCAAGTCAGCTCGCACCGGCCTTGCAGCCGGCTTCCCGTCTTGGGTGTCTTGAGTGTCAGAATGCAATGCCCGAAACTGTTGTCGACCCACACGACGAACACCGCGCCGTCCATCGCCGGAGGCAGGTCCAGGGACACCCGCACCGTCAGCTTGCCGCCCACCGCGACGCGACGCGTGGACCGGCCATTGGCATCCACCATGTCTGCGCTGCGTACATGTTCATAGCGCGTTCCGTAATCGACCGGAGCAGCCTGGACCATGGCCTCCGGAACATGATCGGGCCGTATCATCCGTTGATATTCGCCGATCGTCTCTTTCAGCGAGCCGGCATGCAGCAGCCGTCCCTTGTCGAGCAGGATGCCGTGGGTGCACAGCGATTCTAGCGTCGCCATGTTGTGTCCCACGAACACCACGGTCCGCCCCTCATCGGCAACGTCGCTAAGCCGCCCAAGGCACTTGTTCTGGAACTCGGCGTCGCCAACCGACAGCACCTCGTCAACAAACAGGATGTCGGTGTCGAGATGGGCCGCAACCGCGAACGCGAGGCGAACATACATGCCGCTGCTGTAACGCTTGACGGGAGTGTCGAGATATTTTTCCACACCCGAAAAATCCACGATCTGATCGAACCGGCGGGCGATTTCACTCTTGCGCATTCCCAATATTGCGCCATTCAGGAAGATGTTCTCGCGGCCGGTCAGTTCCGGCTGGAAGCCGGTTCCCACCTCTATCAGGCTGCCCACGCGACCGGCGATCCGGGCCTCGCCACGGGTGGGTTCGGTGATGCGGCTCAGAACCTTCAATAGGGTGCTCTTTCCCGCGCCGTTGCGTCCAATGACGCCGACAATCTCGCCCTTGCGAATATCGAAATCGACATCCTGCAGAGACCACACTTCCTCCCGCGCCGGCGAGCGGAAAGGATTGGCGAGAAAGCGGAACAGCGCCTCGGCCGCGGTACCGGCCTCGCGCGCCTTGTGCTCGATGATATAGGACTTCGAGAGTCCCCGTACTGAAACGACCGTATCCCTAGATGACATCGGCGAACTTCCGCTCCGTATTTCTGAATATGACAAGGCCCAGAAGCATGGCGATGACTGTGGCCACGATGGAATAGGCCAGCGAACCCAGACTGAACTGGCCAACACCGGTCAACGACCAGCGCAACGTTTCTATGGGTGCGACCAGCGGATTGAGATCGTAATAAGGGCGGATATAGGCCGGCACCGC
>JBEHXB010000065.1:0-9720 GCA_048498895.1 Pseudomonadota bacterium | reverse complement strand
TGTTTTACGCCGCAGTCATCAACAGGAGGTTACCGCCGCGCCTTTCCGGTCAACCATATCCGTCATTCCTGACAATTCGGTTGCCTGGGCTTTTCTTTTGCGCTGCACCATCGCGGTCCCGGCCGGAACGGGGGTTTCTAAGATGTGCCCCCCGCGCTATAGGAGAAGTCACGTTTTCCCTGCGATATAAAGGGCTGGGGCCCGGACAATCGCAAACTGCCCGGAGAGATAATGATGTTCCTTTCGCCCGATCGCGCCGCCCATCGCAAGATCGCCCGCACTCTTGTCCTGAGCCTTGCCGCCATGGCCCTGGCGGTGGGACTGGCCGCCTGTTCCAGCGACGACGACATGGCGTCGGCTGGCTCGCCATTCACCCAGGCGCTGGCACGCGACTATACCGACCTTGCCACCCAGGCCGGAAACCTGCCTCCCCCACCCGAAGTGCAATCGGACGAAGGCTGGTTGGACTGGCTTAATCCCTTTTCCGAGAGCCCCAACGCCAACGACCTATTGGTGAAAGCCTTCGAATCCAAGGCGGAAATTGCCACCAACGGCGCCGAACCCGAACCGGAAGCGGCTCCCGATGCGGTGGCCGGCACCATCCGCGCGCGGCTGGTGCGGGCGTTGACGACCTCCAAGGACCAGGTGCCGGACGTGGCTGCCCGGGCCCAGACCGATTACGACTGCTGGGTACTGTACGGCACGGTGCCCACCGCTGCCGCAGCTTCCCAGGCCTGCAAGACATCGCTCGACAGTTCGCTGGTGCAGCTTGAAAACGCCGGCCGGCCCACGCCGCCGCCCGCGCCCGCTCCGGTACCAGCGCCCGCTCCTGCGCCCGTGGCAGCGCCTTCGGATTTCACCGTTTATTTTGATTTCGATTCCTGGAAGCTGACCGCCGAAGACCTGACGGTGCTGACCAATGTGATCAACACGGCCCGCGCCGGCGGCCAGAGCAAAATCGACGTGGTTGGCCATACCGACACCTCGGGGTCAGCGGCCTATAACCAGCGCCTGTCCGTCCACCGCGCCAATGTGGTGGTTGAGGCCCTGGTCGACATGGGCGCGCGCCGCCCGGCCATCCACGCCAGCGGCGTGGGCGAGAACGACCTGGCGGTGCAGACCGGCGATGGCGTGAAGGAAGCAAAGAACCGTCGCGCGGTCATAACGCTGGCACCGTAAATTTCAGGCTTAAGACCTGCCAACCCCCGCCTTTCCGGGCTCCCGGAAAGGCGGGTGACCGGCGCCGATTAGCCCTATCGCGTGCAGAACCACGGGCGTAAGCTGGTGCTATGAGACCGACGGCCCGATTTTGTCTGCCCGTCTTGGGGGGCCTGCTGGTCCTAGCGAGCGCCCAGGCTCAGCCCAGCCCCGGCAGCAACTATAATGTCCAGACCATGAATTTCGATTTGTGGTGCCAGGAGGAAGCCGGGCTTGCCCCCGAGCGATGCGACAAACGCCTGCCTGAGGACGAACAGGTTTTCGAAGCTTACCGCAGCAAGGTCGAAGCGTATGAGATTCCCTATCTCCAGCGGCGCAACGAGGAAGCGCGGATCAACCGCCTGCTGCTGCACAACGACCCCATCGACAATCCGCTAAAGAGCGATCCGGCGCGGCAGCGGCAAGATCCCAACCAGCCGCCGCTGCACTCCCCGCCCTGAAGCCTGTCAGACGGAGCAGTCGATATCCTGGCTGTTGTCCGCGCGCCAACGGCGGATCACATCGAAAACCTTTTGCAGCAGATCGCCGGAGCCGAATTGCAGCAGGGCGGGGCTTTCCTGCGACACCACCAGCCTGAGGTAGGGGGCCTTGGGATGGGTGCGTAGCGCCGGCGGTGGCGGAGGAGGCGGCTGGTTCTGGTCGTAATTCGGGAGGGGATCGGCTTCCTGGATCAGCTGTGAGCTGACCAGCCTTTCATAGGCAATCGACCGGCCCAGGAGCGGGGCGGGATCGCTCAGCATCTGAACCATGCCGAAGAAGCGCGTCGGCTCGCCGCCGTTGAAGCTGACAGGGGTAAGCACGGTTTCCAGTTCAACCATGCCATTGTCGGCGGTGGCGGCGATGGAGGACAGGCAGATGGGCTGGCGCAGCTTGAGCGCCTGGCGCATCAGCGAGGACAGGGCCAGTCCGGACCGGGATTCCCAGTGCCCCAGGAAGCTGGTGCCTTTCAGTTCAAATCCGAACCGCTCGCACAGCGCGGTGCCGGCCAGACGGTAAAAAGGGCGGCCAGGCTTTTCGCAATCCAGGATGAATGTGTAGGAGAGAAGGCGCTTGATCGCCCTGGGGTCAATGTCAGTCTGATCCGGCACCTCGCGTCCCTGACGCAGACGGCTCCAATATCCCACGAGCAGGTGCGAGTTCTTGTGTTTCATGGCCCCGTTTGTCCCTGGTGTCGCCGCACTGATCCGTAACGGAACGGCATGCGGCCGCCTGACAGGGGCCAGAGCGAAAGCCATGCCAAGATGCCCAACGACGCCGGACCGGGGCGCCGAGCTTGGGATGGCATGGGTGCGCGATTAGCTGGAATGACCTGGAGCGGGTCACAGATCTTCCGCAGCGTCCTCTTTCAGTACAGGCGCCCAACCCAGCCCCGGCTTTTGGCTGGCATGGTTCGTGAAGCACCGCCGGTGTCGTTCACGCCCTCAATTGGGGAAGGAGCCGTTTATCATGTTGCCTAGGTCCCTGACGCTTCTCACTTCCGCGCTGGTCAGCGCGGCCTTGGCCGGCAGTCCCATCGCTGCACAGGCAGGCGCAGTGAGCCACATTGGCACATGGGGCCGCCCCGGCGGTGTCCCGCGGGTCGGGACGCTGAATTGCCACCCCGGCGGCACCCCGACCGTTCCGCGTCCCGGCTCGATGACCATCAACAACACGCTGAACGTCTACAAGCCGGTCACCAGCATAAAAAATGTCGACGTCACCAACAACGTCAACATCAACAAGAATATCGACATCTACAAACCGGTGACCAACATCAAGAACATCAATGTAAACACCAACATCAACATCAACAAGAACATCGACAATTCGAAGAACATCAACATCAACAAGAACATCGACAATTCCAAGAACATCAACATCAACAAGAATATCGTCATCAACAAGGGCGGAGACTCTTCGGCCGAAGCGACGGCGATTGCCAGCGCCATGGCGGCCGCGATGGCCAGTTCCTCGTCCAGCGCGGTGATCAACTTCAATGGCGGCAATTCCAGCGCCTCAAGCCAGAGCTTTGCCTCGGCTTTCGGCTATTCCGGCTCGGGCGCGGTGGCGGTTGGCGGCGGCTCCTATATCGCCGAAGCGCCCGGCCCAAGCATGGGTGGCGACATCGGCACCATTGCCGTCGAAGCACCGGCGCCTGCTGCATGCACATTCCAGGAAGCCACGGTAATCAAGGCCATTCATGCCGTCTGCATTTCGGCCGACAATCATGAATTTCCCGCTTCACACATGGTGCCGGATACCTGGATCGATTCCGCCTATGAAGGCGAGATCGCGCGCTGCCTGCCCGGTTCGCATCTGCGGGTCACGGTGGGGGCTGTCTTTCAGTCCAGCGAAGGCATGGCTTCCAGCTGGACCCACGGCCAAACGTTGGAATGCGGTCCGCATGAAGCGGTACGGCACTTCAAGGGAGGCATGTTGAAATGCGCCCCAGCCGTCCGCGTGCCGGACTGCACCGAGCGCACCAATCTTCGCAAGTTCGGGACGGCTGATATGTTCTTCACCTACCGTGCCAAGGTGTGCATGGAGACGCACCAGGAATACAGCGAGAACGAAAGCCGGATGAGCATGACGCGGGAGGAAGAGCTGCGCGACCATTCCCGCAGCGGTTATTGACAGCAAGTACCCTTGGAAAGCACCCGGCCCAAAAGGCCGGGTGCTTCATTATTGCGCGCATGCCGGGGGCCATTCGCCACGTTGCGCTGAAGGCTCCCGCTGCTATTGTGCGCCGCATTTCCGCCCGAGCCGGGCTTTTCCAAGGGCTAACCCCATGAATATCCATGAATATCAGGCCAAAGAGGTATTGCGCGGATTCGGCGTTCCGGTCCCGAACGGCAAACCCGCTTTCACAGTCGAAGAGGCGGTGAATGCCGCAAAATCCCTGCCCGGGCCGGTCTGGGTGGTGAAAGCCCAGATACATGCCGGTGGTCGCGGCAAGGGCGGTGGCGTCAAGGTGGTCAAGTCGATCGAGGATGTGAGGAAGGAAGCCGAGCGCATGCTCGGCATGACATTGGTGACCCACCAGACCGGCCCCCAGGGCCGCCTGGTCAAGCGCCTCTATATTGAGGATGGCTCGGCCATAGAACGCGAATTGTACCTGTCGGCGCTGGTCGACCGCGCCACCAGCCGTATCGCCTTCATCGTCTCCACCGAAGGGGGCATGGACATTGAGGAGGTCGCCCACAACGCGCCGGAGAAGATTCACACCTTCCAGATTGAACCGGCGGTGGGCTACTCGCCTTACGTCGGTGGCCAGATCGCCGGCGCATTGGGCCTGAAGGGCGCTCAGGCCAAGCAGATCGGCCAGGTTGTCAGGCGGCTCTACGACGCCTTTCTGGCCAAGGACATGAGCCTGCTGGAGATCAATCCGCTGGTTGTCACGAAGGACGGCAACATCGTCTGCCTGGATGCCAAGCTGAACTTTGACGACAACGCCCTGTTCCGGCACACGGACATTATCGAACTGCGCGACCTGGATGAAGAAGATCCGATGGAGGTCGAAGCCTCCAGATACGATCTTTCCTACATCAAGCTGGATGGCGAGATTGGCTGCATGGTCAATGGCGCCGGCCTGGCCATGGCAACCATGGACATCATCAAGCTTTACGGATCGGAGCCAGCCAACTTCCTGGACGTGGGCGGCGGCGCCAGCCGCGAGAAGGTCACCGCAGCCTTCAAGATCATCGTCTCCGATCCCAATGTAAAAGGCATTCTGGTCAACATCTTCGGCGGCATCATGAAATGCGACATCATCGCCGAAGGTATCGTCGCCGCCGCCAAGGACCTGTCGCTTAATGTGCCGCTGGTGGTGCGCCTGGAAGGCACCAATGTGGAGCTGGGCAAGGATATCCTGGCCAAGTCCGGCCTTGCCATCACCAGCGCCGACAATCTGGCAGATGCCGCCGAAAAGGTGGTCAAGGCCGTGAAGGGTTCGAAATAATGTCCATCCTCGTCGACAAGAACACCAAGGTCATCTGCCAGGGTTTCACCGGCAACCAGGGCACCTTCCATTCCGAGCAGGCCATCGCCTATGGCACCAAGATGGTCGGCGGCACCACGCCGGGCAA
Source organism: Pseudomonadota bacterium (assembly GCA_048498895.1). GTDB lineage: Bacteria > Pseudomonadota > Alphaproteobacteria > Micropepsales > Micropepsaceae > Rhizomicrobium. Next base: position 4,438 of record JBEHXB010000065.1, on the reverse strand, counting down.
GGGCGGCACCAGCCATCTGGGATTGCCGGTGTTCGACACAGTGCGGGAGGCCAGGGAGAAGGTCGGCGCCGATGCGTCCGCCATCTATGTCCCACCGCCTTTTGCGGCCGATGCCATTCTGGAAGCCATCGACGCGGAGGTGCCGCTGATCGTTTGCATCACGGAGGGCATTCCGGTTCTGGACATGGTCAAGGTCAAGCGTGCGCTTTGCGGTTCAAAGTCCCGGCTGATCGGCCCGAACTGCCCCGGCGTGATCACGCCCGGCGAATGCAAGATCGGGATCATGCCCGGCCACATTCATCGCCGCGGCAAGGTGGGCATCGTCTCCCGCTCGGGCACCTTGACCTATGAAGCGGTGGCGCAGACCACCGCCGCCGGCCTGGGCCAGTCCACCTGCGTGGGCATCGGCGGCGATCCGGTGAAAGGCACCGAGCACATCGAGGTGCTGGAGATGCTACTGGCCGACCCCGAGACCGAAAGCATCATCATGATCGGCGAGATCGGCGGCAGCGCCGAAGAAGACGCCGCCGACTTCATCAAGCACTCCAAGGTGAGAAAGCCGATGGTCGGGTTCATCGCAGGCGTCACCGCCCCGCCCGGCCGCCGCATGGGCCATGCCGGCGCCATCATCAGTGGCGGCAAAGGCGGCGCCGACAGCAAGATCGAGGCGATGAAGAGCGCGGGCATCCGTGTCTCGCCGAACCCGGCAGCCCTGGGCACAACCCTGGTTGACCTGCTGTCCGGAAAGTAACCCAACGGTAGCGACAGCGTGCAATTGTAAGGCCCGGGCCATCCCCCGGGCCTTTTTCATCTAGGCGGGGAAATGCCTCCCAATTCGCCGTCGCAAAAGCCCGATATTCGTCCCATATTAACCGCAATCGCCGTTGAATCTCCCACCGGAAGGGATTACCACCCACGCCCACGCGAAACACCGCCACCTCCGGGCGGGCCCAGGAAAGGGTTTGAGCCTAACAAGCTCACCCGTAAGCGTTTGATATGACTGAGCAATCTCCATCAGACAAGCTGAATCGCGCTTCGAACGCCATCCTCGAGGCCACCTCCTTTCTCAACGGTACCAACGCCGCGTTTGTCGAACAGCTCTATGCCCGCTATCTGGCCGACCCCAGCTCCGTAGAGCAGGGCTGGCACGACTATTTCGCACAGCTCGGCGAGAAGGGTCTGACGCCCAGCCAACTCGGCCGCGGTCCCGCCTGGAAGCGCGACATCCAGACTGATTTCGCGGATGGTGAGTTGATTGCCGCCTTGACCGGTCAGCAGCCGCCCGCCGCCGACAAAGTGGTCAAAGGCAAGAAGGCGGCAGCCGCCGGCCCTGCCGCCTCCCCGGATGCGGCCAAGTATTCCATTCACGCCGTCCAGTTGATCCGGGCCTATCGGATGATTGGCCATCTGGAAGCCGATCTCGATCCGCTCGGGATCATGCCCCGCACGCCCCAGCCCAGCCTCGACCCCGCCCATTACGGTTTCGAAGGCGCAACGCTGGACCAGCCTGTCTATGTCGACGGCATTCTGGGTCTTAGCACCGCCACGCCCCGCCAACTCGTTGACAAGCTGCGCGGCATCTATTGCGGCCGCATCGGCTACGAATTCATGCATATCAACGATGCTGAGCAGAAGCAGTGGCTCCAGAGGCGTATCGAGGGCGAGGGCGGCCAGATCGGCTTCACGCCTGAAGGCAAGAAAGCCATCCTGAACAAATTGATCGAGGCAGAAGGTTTCGAGAAGTTTGCCGCCAACCGTTTTGTCGGCACCAAGCGCTTCGGTCTGGACGGCGCCGAATCCACAATTCCCGCGCTTGAACAGATCATCAAGCGTGGCGGCCAGTTGGGCGTTTCCGAGATCGTGCTTGGCATGGCCCATCGCGGCCGCCTGAATGTGCTGGTCAATGTCATGGGCAAGCCTTATCGCCAGCTGTTCCATGAATTCCAGGGAGGCGCCGCCAATCCTTCCAGCGTCGAAGGCTCAGGGGACGTGAAATACCATCTGGGCGCCTCCTCGGACCGCGAGTTCGACGGCCACAAGGTACATCTCTCGCTGACCGCCAATCCTTCGCATCTGGAGATCGTCGATCCCGTGGTGCTGGGCAAGGCTCGCGCCAAGCAATGGCAGCTTCACGACATCGATGCCCGCACCTCGGTCCTGCCGCTGCTGATCCACGGCGATGCGGCGTTCGCCGGTCAGGGCGTGGTTGCCGAATGCTTTGCCATGTCGGGCATCAAGGGCTTCCGCACCGGTGGCACCATTCATTTTGTGATCAACAACCAGATCGGCTTCACCACCGCACCGGTTTTCTCGCGCTCCTCGCCCTATTGCACCGACATAGCGCTGATGGTGCAGGCGCCCATCCTTCACGTGAATGGAGACGATCCAGAGGCCGTGGTGCATGCCGCACGCGTCGCGATCGAGTTCCGCCAGCAGTTCAACAAGGACGTCGTCCTGGACATGATCTGCTATCGGCGGTTCGGCCATAACGAGACCGACGAGCCCAGTTTCACCCAGCCGCAGATGTACCGCGTGATCCGGAGCCACGCCACGACGCTGCAGCTTTACACGAAGAAGCTGATCGACGAAGGCACATTGACGGCCGTAGACGCCGCGGCGATGCAGAGCGACTTCAACACCCGGCTGGACGAGGAATTCAACGCCTCCAAGTCCCACCTGCCCAACCGTGCCGACTGGCTGGATGGCAAATGGCAGGGAATGGAGGCCGCACCCAAGGCTGGCGACCGCCGTGGCGATACAGGCGTGCCGGAGGAGACCTTGCGCAGCGTTGGCAAGGCGCTGACCACCACGCCCGAAAATTTCAATCTGCACAAGACCATCGCTCGGCAGCTTGAGGCCAAGGCCAAGATGTTCGAGACCGGCGAAGGTTTCGACTGGGCCACCTGCGAGGCGCTGGCGTTCGGCACCTTGCTGAACGAAGGCTATTACATCCGCCTATCCGGCCAGGATTCCTCCAGGGGCACCTTCAGCCAGCGCCATGCGGCTCTGGTCGATCAGGAAAGCGAGGAACGGTATTACCCGTTGCAGCATGTAAGCGGGGAGCAGGGCTGCTTCGAAGTCGTGGATTCACTGTTGTCGGAAGAGGCGGTGCTGGGCTTCGAATACGGTTACAGCATGGCTGAGCCCAGGGCGCTGGTGTTGTGGGAAGCCCAGTTCGGCGATTTCGCCAACGGCGCCCAGGTGGTGGTGGACCAATTCATCTCCTCCGGAGAGACGAAGTGGCTGCGCATGTCGGGCCTGACCCTGCTCCTGCCGCACGGATATGAGGGCCAGGGGCCGGAGCACAGTTCGGCAAGGCTTGAACGCTATCTTCAGCTTTGCGCGCAGGACAATATGCAGGTTTGCGTGCCGACCACCCCGGCCAATTACTTCCATATGCTGCGACGACAGATGCATCGCCCCTTCAGGAAACCCCTGATTGTATTGACGCCGAAGTCGCTGCTGCGCCACAAGAGATGCGTCAGCTTCCTGTCCGACATGCTGCCGTCCAACAGCTTCCATCGCGTACTGCGCGACCAGGCCGAGGTTGTGCCCGGCGCGACCACCATCCAGCTGGTGTCCGATGCCAAGATCAAGCGGGTGGTGCTGTGCACAGGCAAGGTCTATTTCGACCTGCTGGAAGAGCGCGAGAAACGCGGCGAGAACCGCATCCAGATCATCCGTATCGAGCAACTCTACCCCTTCCCCGAAAATGTACTGGCCCAGGAATTGAACCGTTTTCCCACGGCCGACATCGTCTGGTGCCAGGAAGAGCCGCAAAACCAGGGCGCCTGGACCTTCATCAAGCCGCGCATCGAGGCGACAATTGCCCAATTGGGCGGAAAAGCCACACCGCGTTATGCGGGCAGGCCCGAGTCTGCCTCGACCGCCGCCGGCCTTTTGAAGCAGCACCAGGCCGAACTGGCCGCCTTTCTCAACGACGCGCTGACCCTGTAACCTGCTCCTAACCTGCTCCTAACCTGCTCCTATTCCGGAGCTGCCCACTGAAGAGCCCAAACATGACCGTCGAAATCAAAGTGCCTGCGATGGGCGAATCCGTGACAGAAGCCACTGTCTCCAAGTGGTTCAAGAAGGAAGGCGAGGCAGTCAAGCGCGACGAGCCCCTGCTGGAACTTGAAACCGATAAGGTGACGGTGGAGGTACCCTCACCTGCCGACGGCGCGATCGAATCCATCACCGCCGAGGCCGGCGCCACCGTGACTGTGGGCGCGCTGCTGGGGGCCATCGCCGAGGGCAAGGCCGGTACTGCGACGGCTGCTTCGCCGAAGGCCGAGGCGCCCAAGACCACTGCCGCGCCGGCGCCCGCCCGGGCCGCGCCCAAAACCGATGTCCCAGCCATGCCGTCGGCCCAGCGCATCGCCGCCGAAAGCGGTCTTTCCACATCGTCAGTCGCCGGCACCGGCCGCGACGGCCGCGT
>JBEHXB010000064.1:0-9834 GCA_048498895.1 Pseudomonadota bacterium | reverse complement strand
GGGAAGGCGCGATCGGCGGCGGCGCGGAAGCCGGCGATGGAGATGCCCGGCCTGAGCGCCACGCGATAGGTGTAATCGACCAGGCTTTCGGGCGTCACCAGCCCCGTGGCGGGCAATCCCCTGACGGACAGCAGCAGGCGCGGTCCCAGCGAAAAGCCGGTCGAGACCCGGTCGGGCTCTTTCTCAAGAACGCCCATGAGGCGGAAGGTGGCATTTCCCAGCCGCACAAGGTCGCCGCGCGCCACGCCCATGCGGTCGAACAGGGCCTGCTCGGCCGCCACGCCGCACACCCCGTCGTCCTCGCAGGCAATCACGTCCGAAAGCTTCTGCGGGGGGGCGAAGCGCGGACTGCCGAACAGCGGCCACCGGTCGTCCACCGCTTTCAGCTCCACAAGCTGACGGCCCTTGCTGCCGCGGGCATAGACCATCGCCCGCATGGTTATGGTTTGGGAGACGCGGCCCTGGCTGTCCAGAAAGCGGCGCTCCTCGGGACTGGCGGGGCGATGGACCAGCCGCACCGAAACGTCGCCGCCCAGAAGCACCTGGCCCTGATCCTGGAGGCCGGTCAGGAACGCGTCGCTAAGCGATTCCACGCCCGCGATCGCGGCCGACCCCAGCGCCAGGCACAGGAAGAAGATGCGAAAGCCCGCAAAGCCGCCGCGCAGTTCGCGCCGCGCAAAACGCAGGGCCAGCCGCAGCCGGTTCATGCGGTCCTCCGGCCGCTCGTTCGCGCCCGCGGCGTCTGCTGCTCGAAATTGTCCACCAGACCGTTTCGTTCACCCGCGTTGAAACGCATCTCGCCCTTCGGCGCGTTCAGGGTGAGGATTCTCGTCCAGCCCCTCATGTCGGGCCTGTCGAAGCATGAGAATCGCCCGCGCTGTCCGCCGCGATCCGGCCGTCCGCCATCCGCATCACCCGTCCGCAGCGCCGCGCCAGGCTGTCTTCATGCGTTACCAGGAACAGGGTCGCGCCGCGTTCGGCGTTCAGCGCGAAGATCAACTCCGCGATGCCCGCGCCGGTGGCACTGTCAAGATTGCCGGTGGGTTCGTCGGCGAAGAGGATCTGCGGCCCCGGCGCCAGTGCGCGCGCCAGCGCCACGCGCTGCTGCTCGCCGCCGGAAAGCTGGCCCGGATAATGATCGGTGCGCAGGATAAGTCCGACCGCGCGCAACTCGCGCTCCGCCCGGTCGAAGGCGTCGGACATGCCCATCAGCTCCAGCGGTACGGCGACATTCTCCAGCGCCGTCATGGTGGGGATCAGGTGGAAGGACTGGAACACGATCCCCACCCGGCCCAGGCGGAATTTCGCCGCCGCATCCTCGCCCATGCGGGTGATGTCGGTTCCGGCCACCACCACCCGGCCGCTGGTGGGCTTTTCCAGCCCCGACGCCACCATCAGCAGCGAGGATTTGCCCGAGCCCGACGGTCCGGTCAGCGCCACGGTCTGTCCGGCGGCCACCGTCAAGTCGATGCCGGACAGGATGTCCACCGGTCCGGCCATGCTTTTCAGTGTCAGCCGGACATCCGAAAGCTGCAGGGCTGGCAATTCGGGAGCCGCCGGATGATTGTGTAAAGAGGGATTGCTCATGGCGACTGGGATACCAACCTGAAAATGATGCCGCGTATAGCCGTCTGGTTGCTTAGCATGTTCCTGACCATGTCGGGAGCGGCGCACGCCCAGCCCGTCAGGATACTCCAGCCCGTCAGGATACTGGCGCTGGGGTCCAGCCTGACCCAAGGCTATGGCCTGCCGCCGGGCACCGAATTTCCGGTGCAGCTCCAGGCCGCGCTGAAGAAGAAGGGCATCGACGCCCAGGTGATCAATGCCGGCGTGTCCGGCGATACCAGCGCGGGCGGTTTGTCGAGGCTGGACTGGTCGCTGGCCGACCGGCCGACCGCCGCAATCATCGAGCTGGGCTCGAACGACATGTTGCGCGGCATCCCGCCGGCCGAGACCGAGAAGAATCTCGCGGCCATTCTGAAAAAACTGAAAGCGGCGCATGTGAAGGTGCTGCTGACGGGCATGGTGGCCCAGCGCAACCTGGGCGCGGAGTATGCCAGGGCCTTCGACGCCATCTACCCGCGGCTGGCCAGGGAATATGGTGTGCTATTCTACCCGTTCTTTCTTGACGGGGTGGCGATGAATCCGAAACTCAACCAGGCCGATGGCATGCACCCCAATCCCGAGGGCATCAAGATTATCGTGTCGCGCATTCTTCCGCTGGTCGTAAAACTCGTAAAACAGTAAGACGGGCGATGTTCCGCAAGCTTCTTTCGGTGGGTGGCTTCACCCTGGCCTCGCGCCTGACGGGCTTTGCGCGCGACGCGCTGCTGGCCTGGATCCTGGGCAAGGGCATCGTGTCCGACGCCTTTTTCGTCGCCTTCCTGTTTCCCAACAATTTCCGCGCCATCTTCGGCGAAGGCACGCTCAATCCCGCCTTCCTGCCGCGCTATGCCGCGCTGCATGCGAAGGGGGAAAAGGACGCCGCGGCCCGCTTCGCCGACCAGATATTCTCATGGCAGATGGCGGCTCAGGCGGTGATCCTGGTGCTGGCGCTGATCTTCATGCCGCAGCTGATCGCGCTGGTGTCGCCCGGCTTTGTCAACGATCCCCAACAATTCGCGCTGACCGTGTCGCTGGCGCGCGTCACCTTTCCCTATCTGATGCTGACGCTGGTGGCGGTGCAGCTTTCGGCCATGCTGAACGCCATCGACCGTTTCTGGGCGGCGGCGGCGTGGTCGAACCTGCTGAACCTGTCGATGATCGCGGCCTTGATCGCCTGGCATTGGTTCCCCAGCGCGGCTTACGCCGCGGCCTGGGGCGTGTTTCTGGGCGGCGTGGCGCAGCTTGTCTTCATCCTGTGGGCGGGGTGGAAGGAAGGGCTGTGGCTGCGGCTGGTCTGGCCACGCTGGACGCCCCAGGTGCGGGAATTCTTCGTCGCCTTTGGCGCGGTGACGGTGGGCGCGGCCGGCGTGGTGATGGTGCCGTTCATCGATACCATCATCGCCAGCCTGCTGCCCACCGGCAGCCGGACCGTCCTGTACTATGCCGACCGCATCAACCAGCTGCCGCTGGGCGTGCTGGGCATCGCGCTGGGCACGGTCTTGCTGCCCGAGATGTCGGCGCGGCTGGCGCGCGGCGATCGGGCGGGATCGGACACGGCACAGAACCGCTCCGCCGCGATGACGCTGCTTCTGACCCTGCCGTTCGTCTGCGCCTTCATTGTCATTCCCGGCACCATCATGCGCGCGATCTTCGCCCATGGCGCCTTCGACACGGCCTCGGCCACGCTGGCGGCGCAGGTGCTGGCGGCCTATGGCGTCGGCCTGCCGGCAATGGCGCTGATCCGCATCCTGGGCCCGACCTTTTATGCCCGGCACGACACGGCCACGCCCATGCGCGCCACCCTGATCGCCATGACCTGCAACATCGCGCTGAAATTCGTCTTTGTCTGGGGCATGGGCCTGGGCGTTGCGGGCATCGCGCTGGGCAGCGCCTTTGGCGCCTGGATCAATGTCGGCATGCTGACCTGGTATGGCACGAGCCGCGCCCTGCTGGCGATCGAGCGCATCTTCATGCGCGCCCTGCCGGTATCGCTGCTGGCGGCGCTGGCCTGCGGCGCGGGCGCCTGGATCGGGGCGGACCTGGCCGGCCGCTTCGGCGACATCGCGGCGCTGGCGGCGGCGGTCATGGTGGCCGCAATTTTCTATGGCGCGGTGCTGGCGGTGTTCCGCAGCGCGCTGCCGCTGCGGCGGGCCTGACATGCGCTTGTTCGTGGCGCTTTCCGTTCCCGATGCGGTGGCGCAGTCGCTGCTGCTGCTCCAGGGCGGCGTGCCGGGCGCGCGCTGGCAGACGCGCGAGCAACTGCACCTGACCCTGCGCTTCATCGGCGAGGTGGATGGCCGCGAAACCGCGGCGCTCAAGGACGCCCTTGCCGCCATTGACGCGCCGGCCTTCCATCTGGAACTGCATGGCGTCGGCCAGTTCGGCAACCGCAAGCCCAATACCTTGTGGGCGGCGGTACGCCCCAGCCCCGAACTGGAACACCTGCAGCGCAAGGTCGACAATGCCATTCGCCGGGTCGGACAACCGCAGGACGCGCATAAATTCGCCCCGCATGTCACCCTGGCGCGGCTGCGCCATGCGGACATGGACAAGCTGCGCGAGTGGCTGACCCACAATGCGCTTTACACCAGCATCCCGTTCGGCATGGAATCCTTCCACCTCTATTCCAGCCGGCTGACCAGCGACGGCAGCATCTATCGGGTGGAGGAAGATTATCCCTTGAGGCTGTTCGATGACGAAGCTGACGATTGAGGAACTGAAGACCGCGCTGAAGCGCCTGCCGGACTGGGAGCTGGCCAAAGAGCGCGAGGCGATCCGCCGCCGCTTTACCTTTGTCGATTTCGATGCCGCCTTCGCCTTCATGACGCGTGCGGCGCTGATGGCGGCCAAGATGGACCACCATCCCGAATGGTCGAACGTCTACAACCGCGTCGACGTCACCCTGGCGACCCATGACGCGGGCGGCGTGACCCAAAAGGACATCGACCTGGCCGCGGCGATGGACGGTTATGCCGTCAGCGTCGGTGTCCGGCGGGGCTAGCACGCTGGAACCAGCCGGCGCCCGAACCCGTTTGCTTTACATGCGGACGAGATCCAGATCGCCAGGAACCAGCTTCCGACCGGACCCCGGCGGCATGCTGGTTCTGCTTTTGCTGTGCTCGCTTCTGCTCGGCGCGGCCGCCGCCGGCTATTATCTGATGGACGACCACGAAGCCTGGCGCATCCCCACGCAAACCGATCAGATCACGCTGAATTTCAGGCGCTAGAAGCGATCAGGCGCGAAAGCCGATGCGGTCGGCCACCATCAGCGCAAGCGAGCCGCCCAGCGGCGTGATCAGCACCGAAATGACGAACCACAGGCCGGCATTGCGGCCATGGATCTTGGCCCAATAGGCCAGGCCCATCGCGGCCAGCAGGTAAAGAAAAACCATCATCTGTTCAAGCCGCTCACGCGTGACCGGCGCGCCGCGCCTCGCTGTTTTTGATCAGGTCGTCAACGACTGCCGGATCGGCCAGGGTCGAGATGTCGCCCAGGTTCGACATGTCGCCCTCGGCGATCTTGCGCAGGATGCGGCGCATGATCTTGCCGCTGCGGGTCTTGGGCAGGCCGGGCGCGAACTGGATCACGTCGGGTTTGGCGATGGGGCCGATCTCCCTGCCGACAAACTGCTTGAGTTCGGCGTTCAGCGCGTCGCTCGGCGTCACGCCCGCGATCAGCGTGACATAGGCATAGATGCCCTGGCCCTTGATGTCGTGGGGAAAGCCGACAACCGCCGCTTCCGCCACGTCCTTGTGCAGCACCAGCGCGCTTTCCACCTCGGCGGTGCCCATGCGGTGGCCCGACACGTTGATCACGTCATCGACCCGGCCGGTGATCCAGTAATAGCCGTCCTCGTCACGGCGGCAGCCGTCGCCGGTGAAATACTTGCCGCGATAGGTCTTGAAATAGGTGTCGATGAAACGCTGGTGATCGCCATAGACGCTCCGCATCTGGCCGGGCCAGGACTGGGCGATCACCAGGTTGCCGGTGGCCGCGCCCTCCAGCACCTTGCCGTCGGCATCGACGATTTCGGGCACCACGCCGGGCAGCGGGGTGGTGGCCGAACCGGGCTTCAGGTCGGTGGCGCCGGGCAGGGGCGTGATCATGTGGCCGCCGGTTTCGGTCTGCCACCAGGTGTCGACCACCGGGCAGCGCCCGTCGCCGACCACGCGGTGATACCAGCTCCAGGCTTCGGGATTGATCGGCTCGCCCACCGAGCCCAACAGGCGCAATGATGCGCGGCTGGTCTTCTTCACCGGGCCTTCGCCATCGCGCATAAGGGCGCGGATCGCGGTGGGCGCGGTGTAGAAGGTGTTGACCTTGTGCTTGTCGATCACCTGCCAGAAGCGCGAGGTGTCGGGATAGTTGGGCACGCCCTCGAACATCAGGGTGATGGCGCCGTTGGCCAGCGGCCCATAGAGGATATAGCTGTGGCCCGTCACCCAGCCGACATCGGCGGTGCACCAATAGACCTCGCCGTCGTGATAGTCGAAGACGTAATGGTGGGTATAGGCCGACCACAGCAGGTATCCGGCGGTGGTGTGCAGAACGCCCTTGGGCTTGCCGGTCGAGCCGGAGGTATAAAGGATGAACAGCGGGTCTTCCGCGTTCATCGGCTCCGCCGGGCAATCGGCGGTCACCTTCGCCGCTTCCTCGTGGTACCAGACGTCGCGGCCCTTGCGCATCAGTTGATGCCGGCCGGTGCGGCGCACGACGATCACCGTACTTACGTCAGGGCATTTGGTCAGCGCCACATCGGTGTTGGCCTTCAGCGGTATGGCCTTGCCTCCCCGCACACCCTCATCGGCGGTGATCACGATCCGGCTGTCGCAGTCGATGATGCGCCCCGCCAGGCTGTCAGGCGAAAAGCCCCCGAATACCACCGAATGAACCGCCCCGATGCGGGCGCAGGCCAGCATGGCATAGGCCGCTTCCGGGATCATCGGCATGTAGATGGTGACGCGGTCGCCCTTCTTGACGCCATGCGCCTTCAGCACATTGGCGAAGCGGCAGACCTCGGCATGCAGCTGGCGATAGGTGATAAGCCTGCTGTCGTTCGGGTCGTCGCCTTCCCAGATGATGGCGGTCTGATCGCCCCGCCGCTCCAGGTGGCGGTCTATGCAGTTGGCGGCGACGTTCAGTTCCCCATCCTCGAACCACTTGATGAAAAGGTTGTCAGGGTCCCAGGAAACGTTCCTGACCCTGGTGAAGGGTTTCGTCCAGGTCAGCCGCCCCGCCTGTTCGCGCCAATAGGCGTCGGGATCGGACAAGGCGCGGGTGTAGGCGTCCCGGTAGGTCGTCGCATCCATGAAGGCGCGCTTTTTCCATTCCGCCGGCACGGGAATGAGAGTGTCCGACATTTTCCTGCTCTTTTGGGCTTTCCTCTGGCCCGATGGTGCTATGATTGGCGCCCAAACCGCAAGGCACCCGGTTTCCCACCAAAACCACATTGAAGGACCGATGCAGCTTCAGCTTTCCACATGGCCGGAGATCGAGGCCCATCTGGCCCGCTCCAGGGCGATCCTGATTCCCATCGGCTCGACCGAGCAGCACGGACCCAACGGTCTTCTGGGCACCGACGCGCTGTGCCCCGAGATCATCGGCCGGCGGGCCGGCGACGAGGCGGGCATTCTTGTCGCCCCCACCTTCAATGTCGGCCAGGCGCAACACCACATGGCCTTTCCCGGCACCATCACCCTGCGCCCCTCGACCATGATCGCCACCATGATCGACTGGGCGCAGAGCCTGGCCCGCCACGGCTTTGAAAAGCTCTATTGGCTGAACGGCCATGGCGGCAACATCGCCACCATCACGGCGGCCTTCAGCGAGATCTATCACGGCGTGACGTTCGACAAGGCCGGTCGCAAGCCCGGAGGAAATGAAGGGGCGCCGCTGCGCTGCGTGCTGCGGAACTGGTGGGAACTGCCCGGCGTCATGGACATCTGCCGCCAGCTGTTCCCGGTGGGCGAGGGCAGCCACGCCACCCCGTCGGAAGTCTCGGTCACCTGGTTCGCCTATCCCGAGGCGGCCAAACAGGTGGCGATGAGCCCGCGCATCGCCCCCACCGGCCCGATCCTGGACGCCGACGATTATCGCCGGCGCTTCCCGGACGGGCGCATCGGTTCCGACCCCAGCCAGGCCAGCGTGGCCGCGGGGGAAAAGATCGTTGCGGCGGCTGTGAAGGCTGTGATTTCCGAATTCAAACAGTTTGCGGCCGGCTAGGCGGCGGCGCTAGACTGGCGTCTTCCCAGGGGTGCCCCGACCGGGCTGAGATCGCAATCCCGCGAATCCCTTTGAACCTGATCCGGCCCCCCTTCTCGCGAAGAAGACCGGCGTAGGGAGAGGCGAAGATGAACAAACCCATTCTCGACAAATCTCTGTCCATCACCCGTGGCGCGCTGCCCGGCTCGCGCAAGCTGATGATCGACGGCGTGCCCTTCCGCGAGGTGCCGTTGTCGGGCGGCGAGCCGCCGGTGCGGCTGTACGACACTTCCGGTCCGTATACGGACGATTCCGTGGCGATCGACATCGACCGGGGCCTGGCGGCGAGGCGGCGGGAATGGATCCTGGCGCGCGGGGACGTGGAGGAATATGCCGGCCGCACCCGCAGGCCCGAGGATGACGGCCTGAAGGCAGGTGAAAAGCTTGCCGTGCCCCAGTTCGACCGCCGCGGCATTGCCCTGCTGCGCGCCAAGCCGGGCCGCAACGTCACCCAGCTTCACTATGCGCGGGCCGGTATCATCACCGAAGAGATGAAATTCATCGCCGCGCGGGAGAATCTGGGCCGCAGCGCGCTGGCCGACGGCAACAGCTTTGGCGCCAATATCCCGCTGGAGATCACGCCGGAATTCGTGCGCGACGAGATCGCGCGCGGCCGCGCCATCATCCCCGCCAACATCAACCACCCCGAGACCGAGCCGATGATCATCGGCCGCAATTTCCTCACCAAGGTCAACGCCAATATCGGCAACAGCGCCGTATCGTCCTCGGTCGCCGAAGAAATCGAGAAGATGGTCTGGTCGATCCGCTGGGGCGCCGACACGGTGATGGACCTGTCGACCGGCCGCCACATCCACACCATCCGCGAATGGATCATCCGCAACAGCCCGGTTCCGATCGGCACCGTGCCGATCTACCAGGCGCTGGAAAAAGTCGGCGGCGTCGCCGAGGAGCTGACCTGGGACATCTACCGCGACACGCTGATCGAACAGTGCGAGCAGGGGGTGGATTATTTCACCGTCCATGCCGGCGTGCGGCTGGCGCATATCCCGCTGACGGCGGACCGCGTCACCGGCATCGTCTCGCGCGGCGGCTCGATCCTGGCCAAATGGTGCCTGGCGCACCACAAGGAGAATTTCCTCTACACGCATTTTGAGGAGATCTGCGATCTCCTCAAACAGTACGATGTTTCTTTCTCATTGGGCGACGGCCTGCGCCCCGGTTCGACCGCCGACGCCAATGACGCCGCGCAGTTCGCCGAACTGGACACGCTGGGCGAACTCAACCGCATCGCCCAGAAGCACGATGTCCAGGTGATGATCGAAGGCCCCGGCCATGTGCCGATGCACAAGATCAAGGAGAACATGGACCGCCAGCTCGCCGCCTGTGACGAGGCGCCGTTCTATACCCTGGGTCCGCTGACCACCGACGTGGCGCCGGGCTACGACCACATCACCTCGGCCATCGGCGCGGCGATGATCGGCTGGTTCGGCACCGCGATGCTCTGCTACGTCACGCCCAAGGAGCATCTGGGCCTGCCCGACCGCGACGATGTGAAGGCGGGCGTCATCGCCTATCGCATCGCCGCGCACGCCGCCGATCTGGCCAAGGGCCATCCGGCAGCGCGCATCTGGGACGACGCCATGTCAAAGGCGCGCTTCGAGTTCCGCTGGCGCGACCAGTTCGCCCTGGCGCTCGACCCCGAAACCGCCCAGCTCTATCACGACGAGACGCTGCCGGCCGAAGGCGCCAAGATCGCGCATTTCTGCTCCATGTGCGGGCCGAAATTCTGCTCGATGAAGATCAGCCAGGAAGTGCGCGATGCCGCCAAGGGCAAAAATGATTCAAACTTCGGCGACACCATGAGCACCGCCGAGATTTGCGCCGAGATGGCCAAACAGTCGGAGGAGTTCAAACAGTCCGGCGGCGAGATCTATCTGCACAAGCCGGCGGCGGAATAGGCGGCTGCGCGGGAAAGGAGGCTTCGTGCATATTGCATCTTTGGCCCT
>JBEHXB010000063.1:0-9893 GCA_048498895.1 Pseudomonadota bacterium | reverse complement strand
GGGCGCGCTGGCCTGCCAATAGGCGACGCCGCGGCTCTTGTAGCCCTGATTCTCCGGCTTGCCCTGACTGCGGCTGGCCGCGTAGACCCACTTGGTCTTGCCGGTGTCGGGCGCCACCGCGAAGATGCGATAGAAGGGCGTACCGACATAGACGGTGTTATTGACGAAAAGCGGCGTCGCGCCCCAGGTGGTGGAGTGCGCGCCACTGCCGACATCGCCGGTATGAAGACTCCAGGCGACCTTCAGGTTCTTCACATTTTCCGGCGTGATCTGGGTGGCGGTGGAATATTTCTGCGCCTGCTGGTTGCCGCCGAAGGCATCCCAGACCTGGCCCATGTTGGACGCCATCATCATCATCGATCCGCCGACCTGGGCAGTGGCGACGGGCGCCAGCATGGCCGCGGCCACGGCGGCCGCCACGACACCGGCGGCTGCGAGGGTGACAGTTTTAATCTTCGACATTGTCGATCTCCACGCTGCGGTCGGCGGCGTCGCCGATGATCTGCATCAGCCAGCCGATCAGGGCCAGCGCCTGGGCGGCCATGATGACGGGGCTCTCAAGGAAATAGCCGGCTACCGAGGACCCGATGATGTCCAGCAGGATGGAGATCACCAGAAAACGCTGAAGCCAGCGCGGCCGCGCGGTGTAGGCGTGCATCGCCAGCGCCGCCAGCAGCATCAGCACAGCGGCGAGCGCCACCAGGACCACGCCGCCGGCGCCGATCAGCCCGGTTTCGGGTGTGTAATAGTCGTAGATGCAGATCGCGATTGCGATGACTGATGCGAGCATGATCAGCCACGCGCCACGCGCGGAATGTCCCTGGTTCAACGATGCCTCCCAGATATAAGGGACGCGATCCTAACGAGGGATTCCGCCGGACGCAAAGCGGCGGCGCGGGAATATTCCCTTCTTCGCAGCGCAGCAAAACCCTCCGCGTTGCGGCGGTTTAATGCAGCGCGATCTTCTGCACCCGCCAGTTGCCCATCTCGGCGACGTAGAGGGCGGCGGGATTGCGGCAATCGATGGCGTTCACGGTGCCGAATTCGCCTGGCAGCTTGCCGGCGTGGCCGAACCGGCCCACCACCGAGCCGTCCAGCTCCAGCTTGTAGATTTCCCCGCCATGGTCGAGGTCGTTCACCGGGTTGGAATTGGAGGCATAGATATACTGGTGCGCGCCGGGCGAGATGCAAAGCGCCATGGGATCGCCGGCCGTTGTGATCGACTTTTTGAAGGCGCCGTTGTTGTCGAATACCTGGATTCGCCTGTTGCCGCGGTCGGCGACATAGACATTGCCGCCGGCGTCCACCGCGACGGAGCGGGGGCTGGCGAACTGGCCCTCGGCGGTCCCTCGTCCGCCCCAGCTTTTGACGAAAACGCCCTCGGGCGTGAATTTGGCGACCCGGGCATTGTGCAGCCCATCGGCGACAAAAATATTGCCGGCGCTGTCGAAGGCCACATCGGCGGGACCCTCGAACAGGTCGCTTGGCATGCCGGAAGCGGCGGGCGCGCCGGGCAGGGCCCGGCCGTTGTCCTCACCGGCCGGCACATTGACCGCCTCGGGCTTGCGGCCCAGGAGCATCGCGACGCGGCCCTCGGGGTCGAGCTTGATCACCATGTCGCTGTAGGCATCAACCACCCAGATATTGTCATGGGCGTCCACGCGCACGGCCTGGGCGGCCAGGAAGCCATAATTCTCCCTGTCGAGCTGGCGGATGAATTTGCCGTCCGGTCCGAACTCATAAAGGCTGGAGCCGCCATGGGCGAAAGCGCGGCTGCCGCCCAGGGTGATGGTGGGATCGCCGTTGCGCGTATAGACGAAGACATCGCCCTTGGAATTGGTGGCAACGCCCGCGGCCGCGCCGAAGAAGGTGTCGGCGGGAAGCTGCAGGGGCTGGCTGGGCGTGGTTGCCATCTCTTGTGCGGCCGCCGGCAGGACCAGGGCGGCGCAGCTCAGAAGAAGGGTTGCGAGACGCTTCATCTTACTTCCCCCCTTTAAGGACGAATTCCTGCATGCGCCAGGATTCGATCTCGCCCACGATGATCTTGTTGGGGTCGCGGCAGTCCATCATGTGAACCACCTGGAAGCCCGGCGCCAGCTTGCCGGCGTGACCGAACTTGCCCAGCACCTTGCCGTCCAGCTCCATCTTGTAGATCTGGCCGGTTTTCGCCCATGTGCCCGGCGCGTTGCCGTTGGGATTGGAGTTGGAGACGAACAGATACTGGTGCGGGCCCTGGCTGATGCAGGCGCTCCAGGCGGTGCCCACATTGGTGTAGGCCGTCTTCCATTTCAGATTGTTGTCCAGCACCACATAGCGGTTGTTGGTGCGGTCGGCGACATAGACATTGCCGCGGGCGTCGACCTGAATCCCGTGCGGCAGGTTGAACTCATTCACCCCGCTGCCCTTTTTCTCGCTGCCGACCTCGGCCAGGAAGCGGCCGTTCCTGTCATACTTCACCACCCGGTTGTTGCAGTAGCCGTCGGAGACGAAGATGTTGTCCTGCATGTCGAAGGCCACGTCGGTAGGCCGGCAGAACGTGTATTTCTCGTCCGGCGGCAGCGGGCCCTTGGGGGTGGCAACGGGACCTTCGGCGGCGTCGGGGCGGTGACCGAGCACCATCAGCACCTTTGTGCCGGTGGGATCGAACTTGGTCACCACATTGGTGCCCTCGTCCACCGTCCAGATATTGTCGTGACGATCGACGCGCACCGAATGGGCGAACTGGAAGCCATAGAAGCCCTTGCCGATTTCCTTGACGAACTTGCCTTGCGGGTTGAACTCCCACAGCCGCGTGCGTGGCCCGCGAAAGAAGGCGAAGACATCGCCCTTTGAATTGGTGGCCACGCCCTGCATCTCGCCCAGCGTATCGCCGGGTGGCGCCTCGAACATGCCGGGGACGGGCTGATAATCGAGTTCGGGCGCGGTCGCCGTGGCCGGGGACTGAGAAAAGGCCGGCGCGGTGCCGGCCATGACCAAGGCGGCGGCTGAAATCGCAGCGGCTGATATCAATGTGCTTTTCACGAATGCCTCCCCGAAATGCCGGACCGTTCTGGCGGGTTCCTGGCGAATTCGGGATGACTGTATACAGCGAAGGCGTGTCTGGGGAAGGCCCGACGCGCCAATTTCATGCGCTGCGACGCAGCGGCTTTCCCGTCAGGCGTCCGGCGGACACGGTCTAGTTCGGATCGTGCAGAGGCGGAGGCGGCGGGTGCTGCATCTTCTTCTGTTTGGCGCGATCCTTGTCCTGCTGCGCCACCTGGGCGGCGGATTTGGCGTTGTCAGCCTTGTCATCGGCCTTGTTTTCCGGCTTGGCGGCCGGGGCCGGGCCGGACACGCCTTCGGTCACCCGCTGATCGTCGTTGCCGCCGGTGACGACAACCCTGGCGGCGGCGCCAGTCGCGGCCAGAGCAAGGCCGGTAGCCAGCAGGCACGGCACAAGTCGTTTCATGGAAACCTCCTGTCCTTCAGCAGAGAACAGATGGGCGTCGCGGTGGTTTCCCAGGTTCCTCCCAGGCGGACGAGGAATCGGCATTAGTCCGTGTACAGACAGACTATAACGGCGCTGCCGCAGGACATGTCGGAGTTTCCGGGCAGATCAATATGTATTCCTGTCCACCGTCCGGCCACGGGTCGTCGAAACCGTCGGGCAAGGCGGGCTTGGGTGCGGACTACCGCGCCGCGACATTGCCGGTCTGTCATCAGACTGTCAGGCAAACCGGGACTTTTCCCCGGAAAATACGGGACGGGCGGTATCGCTAACGGCCATCTGTGCTATCCATCGGGCTTGGCAGAGCCACGCGCGATTTCGGGCCGCCAAGGGGAATTCCAGGGACGCATCGTCATGAAGTTCAAGCTGCTCGCCGCCGTCTTTGCCGCCGCCTTCGCCGCAACCGGGACCGCCGGCGCGCAGGTAATAGCCGGAACCTCCGCCTACACCACCCGGCTGGACGATCCGCGCGCCGTCTATCTGACCGGCGCCAAAGCCGACGGCAAGGCCGACGACACCGCCGCCATCCAGGCCGCCATCGACAAGGCCAGCCAGGATCGCGGCGAAGGCATCGTCTTCATTCCCGAAGGCCGTTACCGCATCACCCACACCATCTATGTGTGGCCGGCGGTGCGGGTGATCGGCTGGGGCCAAAAGCGCCCGGTCTTCGTGCTGGGCGACAACACGCCCGGTTTCCAGAAGGGCATCGGCGCGATGGTGATCTTCGCCGGCTTCCGCCCCGGCGCGTTTCCGGCCCGGCCGGGCCGGCCCGCCTTCAAGGTGCCCTTCCCGCCGCCGGACAGCGTGCCCCCCAACGACAAGATCGGTGACGCCAATCCCGGTACCTTCTATTCGGCGCTGTCCAATATCGATTTCGAGATCGGCAAGGGCAATGAAGCCGCGGTGGGCATCCGCTTCCATGGCGCCCAACATGACTATCTGAGCCATATTGATTTCCATATCGGCTCCGGGCTGGCCGGCATCCACCAGGTTGCCAACGAGGCCGAGGACCTGCGCTTCTTCGGCGGCCGCTATGGCATCATCACCGAAAAGCCTTCGCCCGCCTGGCAGTTCACCCTGATCGACAGCCAGTTCGAAGGCCAGCACGAGGCGGCGATCCGCGAACATGAAGCCTCGCTGACCCTGGTGAACACCAGCTTCCGCAACGTGCCGGTCGCCATAGACATCGATCCCGAATATTCCGACTGGCTGTGGGTCAAGAACAGCCGCTTTGAGAATGTATCGAAGGCGGCGATCGTCATCAGCGCCGAGAACAACGCCTATACCCAGATCGGCGTGGAGAACGCGGTGGCGGCGAACACCCCCGTCTTTGCCCGTTTCCGCGAGAGCGGCAAGACGCTGGGACATGGCGGTGTCTATGAGGTGAAGAACCTCAACCACGGCCTGATCCTGAAATCACCTGGCGAGATGGGCGAAACCGGCACCCGGTTCGAGGCCGTGCCGCTGGCGTCGCTGCCCGCGCCGCCGCCGCCGGCGATCCGGCCGCTGCCGCCGACCAGCCAGTGGGTCAATATCCACACGCTGGGTGTGAAAGGCGATGGCAAGACCGACGATACGGCTGCCATCCAGCACGCCATCGACACCACGCGCGTGCTCTATATCCCCTCGGGCCGTTACATCGTGCACGACACGATCCGGCTGAAGCCCGACACGGTTATCGTGGGCCTGCACCCATCGATCACCCAGTTCGACCTGCCCGACAATACGCCCGGCTTTCAGGGCGTGGGCGCGCCGCGCGCGCTGATGGAAACGCCGAAAGGCGGCGACAATATCGTCAGCGGCATCGGCCTTTACACCTTCGGCATCAACAACCGCGCGGTGGAGATGCTGTGGCAGTCGGGTGCCAATTCGCTGCTGGACGATGTGCGCTTCCTGGGCGGCCACGGCACGAACAATCCCGACGGCAGCCGCTGGAGCCCCTACAACGCCAATTCCACCGGCGACCAGGACCCGCACAAGCGCTGGGACGGCCAGTATCCGTCGCTGTGGGTGACGAACGGCGGCGGCGGCACCTTCACCAACCTGTGGACGGTGGATACCTATGCCCAGGCCGGAATGTATGTTTCCGACACCACCACGCCGGGCAAGGTGTATGAGCTGTCGGCCGAGCATCACGTCCGCACCGAGTTCAAGCTGAACCGGGTCCAGAACTGGGATTTCTATGCCCCCCAGACCGAGGAGGAAGGCGGCGAGGGCCCCGACGCCAACTCGCTGGAGATCGCAAATTCCAAAAACATCACCATCGCCAACTATCACGCCTATCGCGTGACGCGGACCTGGGCGCCGGTGGACGCGGCGGTGAAAATCTACAATTCCAGCGACATCCGCTTGCGCAATGTCCATGTGAATGCGGAAAGCGGGCTGGGCACCTGCGACGAAAACGGCTGCACCACCTATCTGCGCGCCAACAAGTTCCCGTTCGAGAACGCCATCATCGACATGACGCACCATATCCAGGTGCGCGAGCGCGAGTTCGCGGTGCTTGATATTCCCGCCGATCCGCCCGCGCCCAAGGTCAGCGACATGGGCAATCCCGTGCAGAAGCTGGAGGGCGGATTCTTCTCCATCTCCGGCGCGGCCGTGGACGCGCACGGCAAGCTCTATTTCGTCGATCATCGCCAGCAGCGCATCTATGGCTGGTCGAAGGATGAGGGCCTGTCGGTCGAACGCGACAATCCGCTGGACCCCGTGAACCTGACCTTCGACAGCAGCGGCAACCTGATCGTGCTGTCATCCTATGGCAGGAGCGGCACGGTCTACAGCTTCAGGCCCGGATCGCCCGCGACCGAGCTGACGCTGATTGCGGCCACCGCCGCCACCGCCCATGCGGGCGCCACGATCGCCCTGCCGGTGAATTATTGGGGCAATGGCGAGTTCAGGGACCAGCTGAACCTGAAGACCTGGCGCTATACCACCTTGGGCGAGATGTTCGTCCGCGAGAGGGCCGCGCCCACGGCGAAGGAGTATGTTTCGCCCGACGGCAGCCTGGTGCTGCGCCAGGCGCGGGTGTTCCAGCAGGGCCCGGCGGACCATCTGGGCTACCGCTTCTCCGACGACCTGCAAAGCTATGGCTTTGTCACGGCGAAGGTGGGAAGCCGCGTTTTCGTCAGCAACGAGTCGGAGGACAAGACCTATAGCGGCCTGGTCAATCCCGACGGTACGCTGAGCGACCTGAAGGTCTTTGCGAACCGGGGCGGCGAAGGCGTGGCCGTGGGGCCGGACGGCAAGGTCTATGTGGCCAACGGGCAGATCTTCGTTTATGCGCCGGATGGAAGGCAGATCGGCCGCATCGATGTGCCCGAACGGCCGTTGCAGATCCTGTTCGGCGGCGCCGACGGGCACACGCTGTTCATCCTGGCCCATCACAGCCTCTATTCTGTAAAGGTCTAGACACGCCAGGTCCGCCTCTCCCTCGTGCGCATCAGCACACAGGAGGGAAAGGCGGCCGCAGCAACGCGAAGGGGCGGCTCACAAAGTGAACCGCCCCTGGCAAGTTGCGAAGGCGGGAGGGGTCAGACTTTCCCGTGCAGATATTCGAAGCTGGCCTTCACCATGCCCATGGGTGAGGGCACATAGGGCTCCTCGATCTCCAGGAACGCGTGCTCCACGCTGGTTTTGTGGATCACGGGGATCAGCTTTTTCCAGTCGATGATCCCCTGCCCGATGATGGCGCTGGTCATCTTCATGTTTGTGTTGGGAATGCCCTGGTTCTTCAGGTCCTTGATGTGCAGGGAATGGAAGCGCGTCGGATATTTGGTCAGATAAGCCGCCGGATCGGCGCCGCCGGCCACCACCCAGCCGATGTCCATTTCCATATGCACCAGCGAGGGATCGGTTTCCTTCAGCAGAAAGTCGTAGGGCACCACGGCGCCGATCTTGCGGAATTCCAGATTGTGGTTGTGATAGCCGAAGGTCATTCCCGCCGCCTTGCAGGCCTGGCCGCATTTGTTGAAGGTCTCGGCGTTGCGCTTCCAGTCGTCGATGGTGGGACCGGCCATGATCTTTGCGCGATCGATGGGGAACAGCGGGAAGGAACAGGTGATGTTGGTGATGCCGACCTTTGCCGCCTCGTCGATGGTGGGCTGGATGTTGCCGCGCAGGGCGTCGCCGCCGGCATGGATACTCTTCCAGGAAATGCCCAGCGAATCGTAAAGCTTTTTCTGGTCGGCGGAGCTTTTGCCGCTCATGGTCAGGTTGGCCTGGACGTTGCGGATGCCGATGGCCTTGAGCTGGCGCATGGTGCCGTCATAGTCCTTGGCAAGGTCCTGGCGCACCGTATAGAGCTGCAGACCCAGCGGGATCGATCTTGCCTGTGCCCATGTGGGGGTGGCAGCGGCGGCCATCAGGCCGGCGGCGGAAACCAGGAACTGTCTGCGGTTGGTCATGGCGATGCTCCCTCGATGCGGCACGGCGGCCGCCGTCCTGCCGCCAGCATAGCCAAGCGCGATGCGCCGGACCAGTTGGTTCGGCCTAATTGCGCGGGGGCGGATGGCTTTCGATGAAGTCCATCTGTTCCCGGTTCAGGGTTTCGACGGTCATGCCCCCATTGCCGGAATTTTCATCACCGAAGACCAGCCGCTGTTCCCTGCGCGGATTGTAGCGGGGAATGGGCGCGGCGGCGGTGGCAGGGTTGCCGGTCCTGGCGAAGGCGACCACCACGTCCTGCATCACGCCGGACAGCTTGGTGTCATAGGCCGTCCAGTCGCGGGTGTGGCGGTAAAGGTTGAGCGAATCCAGCGTGCCGAACCAGAAGGGCAGGTCGGAATTGTGGTAGGCCCCCGCCGACTTCACGTCCATGTCGGTGATCACCACGCCGGGCGGATAGGGATGGGGATGGTTGTACTGCACCAGCCAGACCGGCGACTTGCCTTTCTCGGCTTGCGCCCGCGCCCAGTCGCGCGCCACCAGGCTGAAGCCGGTCATGCGCGCGATCCTGGCGGCCTGTCGCGCCGCCTCCGCGTCGGTCTTCGCCGGGAACAGCTTCAGAAAGGCGGCCGCATCGTCGGCGTAAAGCTTGCGCGCGCCCTCCTGGTAGGCGGCCAGCGTGGTGGCGCCGGTCACCGCGGTCTTGCTGCCAATGTCGTTGCCCACCGAGGACAAAAGCGTCGGCACATCGATCTGGTGGCCGGCGGCGAAAGCCTGGGCCGGCGTTTCGGTCAGTACATAATTGTCCAGTGTGGGGCCCGAGAAGGTGATGTGGTTGGTCTTGGCCACCTCGTACACCTCGTCGGCGGGACGGGTACGCATCTGGGCGACATCCCTGGCCTGCATCGCCCGCTGCAGGGCGACGCCCTTGGCCTCGGTCTCCTTCAACGTTTCAAGCCGCGGCGCGGCCGCGCCGTGATAACCGCCCGACAGGGCGATGATCTTGTCGAACAGCTTGTGGCAGCCGGGCCGCGAGCGGATATCCACGCACGCTTTCGCCAGCGGCGAGGACGCCAGAAGATCGACCGCCATCGCGCCCGCCGACTGGCCCAGCACGGTGACATTGTCGGGATCGCCGCCGAAGGCGGCGGCATTGCGCTTGAGCCAACGGAGCCCGGCGACCAGGTCCATCAGCCCGTAATTGCCGCTGGCGCCATGGCCCGATTCCGCCGTGAGTTCGGGATGGGCCATGTTGCCGAAGACATTGACGCGGTAGTCGATCGCGGCAAACACCACGCCCTTCTTCGCCAGCGCCTGGCCGTAATAGACCTCGAAGTTGATCGAGCCTTCCTGGAAGCCGCCACCGTGAATCCAGACCACCACCGGCAGATTGTCGCCCGCCTTGGCGTCCGGCGGCACCCAGACATTGGCGTAGAGGCAATCCTCGCTGGAGCGGATCTCGCCGAAATAATGATTGAGCGTGGTGGCGCGCAGCGGGATGTAGCAGTTGGTCAGCCGCGTGTCGGCATTCCAGATGCCTTTCCAGGGCTCTTTGGGTTGGGGTGCTTTCCAGCGCAGCTCGCGCACCGGCGCGGCGGCGAAGGGCACGCCCAGATAGGCTTTGACGCCATTATCCAGAAGTGTGCCCGAAACCCGGCCGGTATCGATCGTCACCGGATCGCCGGGAATCGGGATCATCTCGCCGGCACCGGCCGCCGCGGCGACCGCGACGAAGAGTGCGCTGCAACATACCAGAAGCTTCCACCGCGCCATCCCGCACCTTTTCCCTTGTCCGGTGATTTGTAGGGCGCCCGCCGGAGCGCCGTCAATTTCACGCCGATTGCGGGTACTTCGGCACCGTCCTAGGCTTGCGCGGCAAGACTGGCCTTCGGGGGGCCTTTGCAGGGAAAGAGGGGGGAAGACATGCGTCGCAAGTGCGTATCCTACGGCACTGTCGTCATTGGCTGCACCGTCCTGCTGACGCCGTTACCCGCCAGCACGGCGGACGCGCCGTCAGACG
>JBEHXB010000062.1:0-10053 GCA_048498895.1 Pseudomonadota bacterium | reverse complement strand
TGCAGCAAAAAGCGCGACGAAGATGACCGCAATCACCGCTTTCATGGGCTTCGCTCCGCATTGAGAAACGCGTAAGAGGCACAGGAGGTTCAACCATCCGAAATGCCGCTCGGAGGGCGCGAACGCTCGCAACAAGCCGCGCCGAAGCGGGCACGGAGGCTCTAGTAGATTCGCGCCTTCGGCTTGATGTATTCGACTTCGTTGGTGAGCGTATAGGTATGCACCGGGCGATAGTCGATCCTCGTGTCGCCGTTGTCCGCGTTCAGCCACGCCAGCGTGTGCTTCATCCAGTTCTCGTCGTCGCGGTTGGGAAAGTCCTCGCGCGCATGGGCACCGCGGCTCTCCTGCCGGTTGGCGGCACCGGCCACGGTAACCACGGCCTGCTGGATCAGGTTTTCGAACTCCAGGGCTTCGACAAGGTCCGTATTCCAGATCATGGAACGGTCCTTTATCCCCAGGTCGGCCCGCTGGCTGTAGATCGCGGCGATGCGCTTCCTGCCCTGTTCAAGTGTCTCGCCGGTGCGGAAGACGGCAGCATCATCCTGCATCGCCTTCTGCATGGCTGCGCGCAGGACCGCGGTCGGGGCAGGGCCCTTGGCGTGGCGGATGCGGTCAAAGTGTTCCAGTGCCGCTTCGCCCGCATTTTTCGGCAGCTCCTGATGCGGCACGGCGCCGGCAAGCTGCCGGGCGGCCTCAATTCCGGCGGCGCGGCCGAACACGACCAGATCGATCAGCGAGTTGGAGCCCAAACGATTCGCGCCATGCACGGATACACAGGCCGCTTCGCCCACCGCCATCAGGCCATGCACCACGCTGTCGGGATTGCCATCCTTCAAGGTCAGCGCTTCGCCGGTATAGGCGCAGGGAATGCCGCCCATGTTGTAGTGGACGGTGGGCAGCACCGGGATAGGTTCTTTCGTAACGTCGACCCCGGCAAAGATGCGCGCCGATTCCGAAATGCCGGGCAGGCGTTCATGAATGATCTTGGGATCGAGGTGCGACAGGTGCAGGTGGATATGGTCTTTCTTGGGACCAACGCCGCGGCCCTCGCGGATCTCGATCGTCATGGCGCGCGCCACCACGTCCCGACTGGCCAGGTCCTTGGCACTGGGGGCATAGCGCTCCATGAACCGC
This sequence comes from Pseudomonadota bacterium, assembly GCA_048498895.1. Taxonomy (GTDB): domain Bacteria; phylum Pseudomonadota; class Alphaproteobacteria; order Micropepsales; family Micropepsaceae; genus Rhizomicrobium. The sequence continues at coordinate 8,919 of JBEHXB010000062.1, read as the reverse complement.
TCGCCCTCCGAATTGGTCAGATAGCCGCCTTCGCCGCGCACGCCTTCGGTGATCAGCACGCCGGCACCGAAAATGCCGGTGGGATGGAACTGCACGAATTCCATGTCCTGAAGCGGCAGGCCGGCGCGCAGGACCATGGCGTTGCCGTCGCCGGTCTGGGTGTGGGCGCCGGTGCAGCTCTGATAGGCGCGGCCATAGCCCCCGGTTGCCATGATGACCTTGTGGGCGCGGAAACGGTGGATGGTGCCGTCATCCAGGCACCAGGCCATGACGCCGCGGCAAGCGCCGTCATCGTCCATGATCAGGTCGAGAGCGAAAAACTCGATGAAGAAATTGACCTCGTGCTTCACGCACTGGCCGTAAAGCGTGTGAAGCATGGCGTGGCCGGTGCGGTCAGCGGCGGCGCAGGTGCGCTGGACGATGCCCTGGCCGAAATTGCTGGTCATGCCGCCAAAGGCGCGCTGGTAAATCTTGCCGTCCTCGGTGCGGCTGAACGGCATGCCGAAATGCTCGAGCTCGTACACTGCTTCGGGCGCGTGCCGGCACAGATATTCGATGGCGTCTTGGTCGCCCAGCCAGTCCGACCCCTTCACGGTGTCGTACATGTGCCAGCGCCAATTGTCCTCGCCCATGTTGCCGAGGCTGGCGGCGACGCCGCCCTGGGCCGCCACTGTGTGGCTGCGCGTGGGAAAGACCTTGGTGATACAGGCTGTCTTCAGCCCGCGCAGCGCGCATTCCAGCGTCGCGCGCAAGCCCGCCCCGCCGGCGCCGACGACGACGACATCGAAAGTGTGATCCACGATATTGTAGGCAGACATGGCTAACCTATTGGGCGGCGATGCGCAAAAGAGCGAAAATGCAGGTCGAACCTGTGGCGATGACGGCGAAGCGAACCATCAGGAAGAAAAAGATCTTGCTCCCGGCCGTGTGGATATAGTCGTCAATCACCACCTGAAGGCCCAGCGCGGCATGGTAGAGCGCGATGATCACGAAGGCGGCCATCAGGATGGCGTTCCAGGGATGGGCGAAGAACACCAGGGCCGAGACCTCGGTGGTGCCGGCAAGGCCGATGGCAACATAAAGGAACCACAGGGAAAGCGGCACCAACGCTACGGCGGTGACGCGCTGACGCCAGAAATGGCCGGTGCCTGAATGGGAGGCGCCAAGCCCCTGGACACGCTGAAGCGGCGTGTTCATCTCAGATACCCTCCGTGGCCGGTCCAGACGCAGGCGAAGATCGCCACCGCCAGGATCACCGACAGCGCGATCACCAGGATGCTGCCCTGGCGCGAGGCTTCCTTGCTGAAGCCATAGCCCAGGTCCCAGGCCAGGTGACGGATGCCGTTGCAGAAATGAAAGGCCAGCGACCAGGTGATGGCGAACAGCACAAGAAGACCGAGCGGCGTATCCACCACCGCGTGAAAACTCTCAAATCCTTCCGGACCGTTGGAGATCGAGACCAGCCACCATGCGAGGATCACCATCCCTACCGACAGGGCGATGCCCGTCGCGCGGTGGGTGATGGAGGTCATCATGGTGACCGGCCAGCGATAGATGGTCAGGTGCGGGGATAGAGGGCGCTGTTGCGCCCCCGGAACCTGCGGATTGTCCGCCATCAGAGCCTGCCAGGATTATGTCTGTTTGAACCGGGCCGGAGTTTAGGTGCGATGCCGTCCCAGTCAACCGGCCTGATCGCGCAGCCGCAATGCCACTTCGTGAGGGCCTCTCGTCTTGGGAACGTCGTTACGGCAAAGTGCCGGCCGTGAAGATACCCGCCGAATCACTGCCACAATCATCGATCAAGGCGTTGGCTTCGGCGCCCGCCCAGGGGGTGCGCGCCGCATTGGGTGTGGCCCTGCTGGCCCTGTTTTTCCTGGGCGTGGCCCTGTGGAACGGCTTTCCGCTGATATTCTACGATACCGGGGCGTATATTCTGGAAGGGTTGGGCCATGTCTTCCTGGTGGAGCGGGCCCCGGTCTATGCCGAACTGCTGTACCTGGCGGGCGGGGCCTATAGCCTCTGGCCGATTGTGGTCTTCCAGGCCCTTCTGACAGCCTATGTGATCCTGGAGGTCGCCCGCTCCGAGGTGCCAGGGCTGACATTGGCGCAATTTCTGGGGATCGGCACGATCCTGACCCTGTTGACGGGCATCGCCTGGTACGCCGGCCAAGTTGAACCGGACTGCATGACGCCGCTCGTTGTACTGGGCGGCTGGCTGCTTCTGTTCCGACAGCACCGGCTTGGACGCGGGCGCTCCATCGTGATGACACTCATTACGGGGTTGGCAGTGGCCAGTCATCCCTCGCATCTGGGCCTGCTTTGTGGCCTGCTGCTGGCGGCTGGCCTTCTCAAGCTGGCGGTCAGGTGGCGGCAAGGCGCGCCCGGCATGCTGCCCGATCCGTCCCTGCGCGGCGGGCTTGCCGGCCTGGCCGTGGCGCTGCTGGTGATCGTGGCGGGCAATTTCGCGATGACCGGCAAGGTCTTTCTGGTCAACAAGTCCGGATCGGTCTTCGTCTTCGCCCGGCTGATGCAGGATGGCATCGTCAGGCGCCTGCTCGACGATGCCTGTCCGCCGCGCGGCAACGCCACATACCGCCTCTGCGACTTCAGGAACCGGCTCAAGTACCGGGCCGACGCCTGGCTGTGGGGCGACAGCACGTTCCGCGCCCTAGGCGGTTTTTCCGGCCGTCAGCAGCAACAGGAAGACCGGCGGATGATCCTGGACAGTCTCAAACGCTATCCATTCCTGCATGTGCGCGCAGCGATCAGCGATTCGGTGCGTCAGATGCTGATGTTCCGTACCGGCGACGGCATCGAGCCGCAAGAATGGGTGCTGGAGCCGGAATTCCGGCGGATGATCCCGCGCCAGCTGAACGCCTATCTGGGGGCCCGCCAGCAAATGGGCCTCCTGCGCTTCAATACCCTTAATCTCATACACGTCCCCATCGGCGCGATTTCAATGCTGGGGTTGCTGCTTCTGATCCAGCATGCCGGGCTTCTGCGCCGCTGGGACGAAGCAATCCTGCCGGCGATGGTGCTGCTCGCCCTGATCGGCAACGCCATCATATGTGGGACCTTCTCCAATCCCCATGACCGTTATCAGTCGCGGGTGATCTGGCTTCCCACCCTGGTTCTGATCCTGGCGCTGACGCGCGATCGCCGCTCCCTGCAACCCGTGGGGGACGCCGGAAATTGAGCGGGCGTGTCTTGCGGCCGCAGCCGGAATGCGGCACTTAATCTCATGGCCACCCCCGTTCTCGTCGCGCCCTCGATCCTGTCCGCGGACTTCTCAAAACTCGGCGCGGAGATCGAGGCCATCGAGGCGGCGGGCGCCGACTGGATCCATGTCGACGTGATGGACGGCCATTTCGTGCCCAACATCACCGTCGGTCCGGCGGTGGTGAAGGCCCTGCGCCCCCATGCCAAAAAGCCCTTCGATGTGCACCTGATGACCGCGCCCGTCGATCCCTATCTCGACGCCTTTGCCGAGGCGGGCGCCGACGGCATGACCATCCATCCCGAAGCCGGGCCGCATATCCATCGCAGCCTTCAGCACATTCGCAAGCTGGGCAAGCGGGCCGGCGTCGTGCTCAATCCAGGCACACCGATCGATGCCATCGACAATCTGATGGACCTGGTCGATCTTGTACTGATCATGAGCGTCAATCCCGGCTTTGGCGGCCAGAGTTTCATCGACAGCCAGCTGCGCAAGATCGAGGCAGCACGCCAGCGTATTGACCGATCCGGCCGCGATATCGCGCTGGAGGTGGATGGCGGGATCACGCCGGAGACGGCGCGCCGCGCCGTCTCGGCGGGCGCCACTGTTTTGGTGGCAGGTACATCTGTCTTTACCGGTGGGCCGTCCGCCTATGCCGCAAATATCTCTGCTTTGAGAGGCTAAGGTGCGCCCGGGAACGCTCCTGCCGCTCCTTCCCGAGCTTCTCCGGGCGGGCATCCGGCGGGCAACGGCGCCGCTGCGCCTGACATGGCGGCGCAGCTGGCCCTATCGCCGCTTTCTGACCGGCAAGCTTGCCGACCATATCGTGTTCTATCCCTGGGATGCGCCGTCCCGGCGCCTCGAGGACGCCGAAAGCCTGCTGCGCGGCCGCTTTCCCTTCCATGGCCAGGAGTTGGAAGTACCTGAGGGCATTTCCGTCTTCGACCTGCCGGCCCCGAGCCGGACCTGGCTGGAAGCGCTGCATGGCTTTCTGTGGCTGCCGGCGTTGTCCAGCGCGGGGGGGGAGCCTGCGCGGCGCCTGGCCACTAATCTGATCGGCCAATGGATACGCCGCAACGGCCGATACAGCGAGCCGGCATGGCTGCCCCATGTCATGGCCCGACGCCTGGCCAACATCTTCTGTCATGGCCGCCTGGTCATCATGAATTCCGAGTTGACGTGGCGCTCGCGCCTGTTTGTGTCGCTGCGCGAGCAAGTACGCATGCTGGAGCGCATTTCCCAGGAAGCGCCGGACGGCCTGCCGCGCCTGGAAGCGGCGGCGGTACTGGCCCTGTCGGGTATCTGTCTGGACGACAGCGAACGACGTCTGCAAACGGGGCTTCAGCGGCTGGAAACCGAACTGGCGCGCCAGATCCTGCCCGATGGCGGCCATGTCACGCGCTCGCCGGAGGCGCTGCTGTGCGCGTACCGGCTTGTGGTCATGGTCCTGGAGGCACTGAGCGCTGTCGGCCAGGAGCCTCCGCATGTCGTGCGCAACGCCCATGACCGCATGGCACCGATGTTGCGCTTCTTCCGGCACGGCGATGGCGCGCTGGCGCTGTTCAATGGTGGCGGCGAGTGCGATCCGCGCTTGGTGGCGGGGCTTCTGGCGCGGGACGAGATCAGGGGCCAGCCCTTCTTCCACGCCCGCCACAGCGGCTACCAGCGCCTTTCGGCGTCGCGTACCCTGTGCCTGATCGACTGCGGCAAGCCGCCGGCGGGCGCCTTCTCAGAGCAAGCCCATGCCGGCACCGGCGCCATGGAATTGAGTTCGGGCGCCGACCGCATCATCGTCAATTGCGGTACGGGCGGTCTCTCCAACCCTTCCTGGAATGTGCCGCTCAGGGCTACCGCCGCCCATTCGACGATGACCGTGGCCGATACCTCCAGTGCCGCGGTTCTTCCCGCCGGGCCGGTGCGCGATCTTCTGGGGCCCTGGCTTCTGGGTGGACCGCGGGAAGCGGTTTCGCGCCGGGTCGAAACGCCCCAGGGTTGGAGTGTCGAAGCCATGCATGACGCCTATGCCGACACGTTCGGCGTCCGCCATGAGCGCCACGTCACCATGTCACCGCAGGGCCTTATCGTCACTGGGCGTGATCGGCTGGTGCCCACCGGCCCGGCCTTCCATGCGGGGCTGACCTATGCCGTCCGATTCCATATCCATCCCGATGTGCGCATCTCGCGGGTGGAAGGCGGCGGAATCCTGCTCAAGCTGCCCGGCGGCGAGGGCTGGCGCTTCCGTGCGAGCGGGGGACAACTGGATATCGAGGAAAGTGTTTATCTGGGCGGCACGATTGTGCGGCGGACCGAGCAGCTGGTGGTCACCGGCAGCATGAAGGACGCTCCCGCCGATGTTTCCTGGGTGTTCGAGCAGATCGGCGCATAGCCTCGCGAATCGCTGGACCTCGGGCCGCCCAATCCGCTAAACCCGCCCGGTTCCCTGACGTGGCCCCACGATGCAGCGCGGCAGCTATGTTGACCGCGGGCGTTTGCCGGGGCAGTGGGGCGTGCCAAACTGTCCAAATCAGGCTGCGATAGGCCTTGGGAGATGCGCATATGGTCGAGATCATGCTGCCGAAGGCCAGCCGGGTGAAAAAAGGCAAAGTGTGGCCCACGCCGGCAGCCTCAAACGGTAAAAAGCCGAAGCGTTCCAAGGAGTTCAAAGTCTATCGTTATAACCCGGATGAGGGCGGGAACCCCGTCGTCGACACCTATACGGTGGACTTGGACAGCTGCGGCCCGATGGTCCTGGACGCGCTGATAAAGATCAAGAATGAGATCGACCCGACGCTGAGCTTCCGCCGGTCGTGCCGGGAAGGGGTGTGCGGCTCCTGCGCCATGAACATCGCCGGTGGCAATACCCTGGCCTGCACCAAGTCGATCAACGACGTGTCGGGCGCGGTCACGGTCTATCCGCTGCCGCACATGCCGGTCGTCAAGGACCTGGTGCCCGACCTGACCAACTTCTACGCCCAATACGCCTCCATCCAGCCTTTCCTTCAAACCCGCACCGCCGAGCCGGAAAAGGAATGGAAGCAGTCGCCGGAAGACCGCGCCAAGCTTGACGGGCTGTACGAGTGCATCCTGTGTGCCTGCTGCTCGACCGCGTGCCCCAGCTACTGGTGGAATTCTGAACGCTATCTGGGCCCGGCAGCGCTGCTGCAATCCTACCGCTGGCTGGCCGACAGCCGGGACGAGGAAACGGGCGCGCGCCTGGACAATCTGGAAGATCCTTTCAGGCTCTACCGCTGCCATACCATCATGAATTGCACGAACACCTGTCCCAAGGGCCTCAATCCCGCCGAAGCGATCGGCAAGATCAAGCAGATGATGGTCAAGCGGAAAGCCTGACCGGGAGCGCTGGTGGGATTCAAAGTGTTGAGCAACCGAAATGAGCGGAGCAGTTTTCCGCGGGCCGTGAGACCATGATCAACTTTCCGCGAAGACTGATTCAAGGCCACCGCGCTTTCCTGGGCGGACGATTTGCGGCGGAGCAGGACCGTTATCGCGAGCTGGCCGCCACCGGCCAGTCGCCCACGATCATGGTGATCGGCTGTGTCGACAGCCGCGTGTCTCCCGAGGTGATTTTCGACGCCGCGCCGGGCGAGATTCTGGTGGCCCGCAATGTCGCCAACCTTGTGCCGCCTTACGAGCCGGAGGGGCCCACGCAGCACGGCACCAGCGCTGCGCTGGAGTTTGCCGTCCGCGCCCTTCGGGTGCGGCACATCGTGATCCTGGGCCATGCCTTTTGCGGCGGCATCAGGGCGTTCGCCTCCGACGACGCCCCGCTCACCGAGAGTGACTTCATCGGCAAGTGGATGCGCCAGATCGCTCCCGCCGCCGAGGCCATCGGCGCGCCCCGGGACAATTGGAACGAATACCTGCACAAGCTCGAGTTCGCCTCGGTTGAGCTTTCCCTGAAAAACCTGATGACATTTCCCTTTGTCGCCGCGGCGGTCGGGAGGGGTGAACTCCAGCTGCATGGCGCCTATTTCGGCGTGGCTTCGGGAAGGCTGCTGGTGCGTGATCCGGCCACCGGCGATTTCGAGCCGGTGGCGGATTAGCCGCGCGGTTGGCCCACCAAGTCGACCACGACCTTCTGCCCGTCGAAACTGGCATGGGACGCAAGCACGGTTTGGGTTGCGCCCGCCTGGCCCTGAGGCCCGTTCGTCAGGCGGACTGTTACGCTCCACAAATTGCCGGTGGGGCCGGGCGTAACGTTGGCGACGCTGCCGATGCGCGCTCCGTGGGTGTCAAATACCGGTGCCCCGACAAGCGCCGGCGTGGAAGAAAGGCTGTTCAGCGCCTGAGGTGCGACCGGGTCGGCCTGGGCAGACAGGACCAGGACCAGGACCATGGCTGCAACGGGAAGGAGGGAACGCACAATCACCTCCGCAACTGCCCTTCTGCGAAAATGCGGTGGAGGGCACAGGCGTTCCATAGGTGATTTCCGTCAAGCGCTCCTGGAGCGCATCCGCCGCCACAGGATGGCGCCCATGAGTTTGGCGATCCAGCCATGCGGATCGGCGCCCACGACCTTCACCACCATCTGTACCAGTTTCTGGATGTGCCGGCGGTTGTAGATTGCCATGCTGGTGGCCGCCGAGGCGCGGGAATAGGTCTTGCGATCATAGGGCCGCGTGGCTTCCTCGATCGCCGGGACATTGGCGCAGTAATAGGCATAAGCCAGCTCATCGTCGTCGCTTTCGCGTACCCGGCCGATGGCGATCTTCAGCTTGGACCAAAAGCTCAGGTCAGGTTCGGGCTGGTCGTGCAGCGTGTCGTAGAACAGCTTGTAGTGACGATACTCATCGGCGGCGATGCGGCCGGCGATTTCCTTCAGCAGCGGTTCGTCCGTCGCATCGCGAATGGCGGCGTAATAGGAAGATGTGCCGCTTTCCACCACACAGCGGGCGATCATCTCACCCCGCCGCGAGCCGCGCACGCTTTGGTCATCGTCGCCGGCGAAATGCGGCGGCGTATAGCCTTTGCGGAAACGCGCGAATGCCTCGTCCATTCGAAATCCGGGATCAGCCATTTCGGCCCAGCGGCCCAGCGACTTGCCGTGCTGGGATTCCTCGCGGCCCCATTGCTCGATGGCGTCCAGGGTCTTCTGCCCCGAGCCGGCGAAGACGCGCTTCAGATAGGAGACGTAATCAGGTGCATTGTATTCCACCAGGGCCGCGGCTTTGACTGCCGCCAGCATCCCCGGTTCGACCTTCCCAGGGTCGAACAGGTGCCAATGGACGTCGTCCAGGCTCCACCCCTGCTTGTAGACGGTCCCAACCGTCATAGTCGCCGCTCCCTCTCAAGAACGCCTTATACCAAAGACGCCCGCGCCCGCGAAGCGAACGCGGTCCGAGGGTTAGCGGGGGGACCGGCCCCATTGCAACGTATTTCCGGGGCCGGGGCTTGACAGGAGGCCGCAGGCGTATACACCGTATACCTATGCAAAGCGAACCCACGCGCAACCGAATACTCGACGCCGCCCGCGACCTGTTCGATGCGGAAGGCGAGGAGGGGCTGTCGATGCGCCGAATCGCCGGCGCGGTGGGAATCACGCCGATGGCGATCTATCGGCACTACGCCGACAAGGAGGCGCTGAAGAACGCGCTGATGCTGGATGGCATGGCGGCCTGGGAAACGCGGGTGAAAGCAATCATGACGCGGGCGCCGCTGGAATGGCTGGAACAGCTGGGCGT
>JBEHXB010000061.1:0-10327 GCA_048498895.1 Pseudomonadota bacterium | reverse complement strand
ATCGGATCGATCAGCGAGTGAGTGAACTGACGCGCAGTCTGGTCGCCCGGATCGGACGGCGTGCCGAAGCAGGTACCGCCGATCGAGCCGGTGACGCCGCCATTCGAGGTGAAGCCACCATTCTTAACCGGCGTACAGCCGCCGGCGAAATCGAATTGCGCGGCCTGGCCGTTGGCGCCGAAGATGGTGCCCTGCTTGGGACCGGAGTTCACCATCACATAGGGATAATTGGTGACGCTCTGCGCCAAATTGCCGACAATCCGGCGCGGGCCGGTATAGCCGGCCGGAACGCCAGTCAGGCCCACGCCGCTGCCGCTCAGCGAATACTGGGTGTTACCGATCTGCGAGAAGAACTGGCGGCCACCCGGATAGATCACTGGCGCGAACTGATTGTAGGACACGGGGATCCTGGGCTGCACGCCGGCGGCGTTGTGGTATTCCGCAGCCCCTTCGATATGCAGGCGGCCGCCCAGCAGGCTCGTGCCCGCCGCTGCCTGGATTACCGCAGTTGCATCATCACCGAAGGTCGAAAGACCGCCCGAAGCGTTGAACTTGAAGCCCTCAAAGCGCTTGTCGGTCACGAAGTTCACCACGCCGGCGACGGCGTCCGAACCCCAGGAGGCGGACGCACCGCCGGTCACCACGTCGACGCGCTGAATCAGCAGCTGCGGCATCTGCGAGACGTCGACGGCGCCGTTCGGGTTGGCGGGAACAACGCGCTGGCTATCCAGCAGGGTCAGGGTGCGAATAATACCCAAGCCACGCAAGTTCAGGGACGACAGACCCTGAAGACCGGTGGTGGTCGAACCGGTGTTGTAGCTCACACCCGACGAGCCTTCCAGGGAGGGAAGCTGGGTCACCGCTTCAAAGATATTGGGCTGGGCGTTCTTCTCCAGATCCGCGGCGCTCATCACCGTGGTGGGAGTCGGCGCATCAAAGCCGGCATTCTGCAGTCGCGTCGAAGATACGATCACCTGCTCGACGCCGGGAGCAGCCTGGCCTTGCGCCATCGCAGCACCGGCGCTGAGCGCCAACATGGCCACGCCGCCTGCAAGGCGCGCGCGAGTCGTCGTTAATCCGTAGATCATGTGAAAGTCCCCCTGGGCATATGTTTCCGCCGACATGCACTGCCGAACTCTATGCGCTTTGGATAGCAGGCTACCCACCCATGAGCGAGAGAAACTTGAACTCAAGACGCCCTTAGATGCGCAGAAACGGATGAACGTCACATAATTACCACGGTGGTTCCTTTTGCGAATGCGAAGAGAACTGCTGCCGCAAGCCCCCCTCCCAACGCCAATAAAGCTCAACTTTCCGCCACTTCCGTCCGGGGGAGCTCCCAGTTGTGAGCATACGCAGCGCGAGAACTGCCGATATTATTAAGTGTGGGACGCCACGTGCGAACCCGCTGGGTGTGCATTCGGCCAGCTTGCTGGCGGCTTGGCAAAGCCGTTTGCGCAGGCAATGGTTCGTATTGGAAAATCTCTCGAGAACAACAATGAAGAAGTATTGCGCCCCTGCCGCCGCGGCCGCAGGTGGCCTGGTCCTCTTGTCCTCGATTGCCTGTGCTCAAGAGGCGGCAGCGCCTCCCGCGGTTTACACCACTGATCAAGCAGCGGCCGGTGCCTCCGTCTATGCCCAATCCTGCGCGGTCTGCCATGGGCCGGCCCTAGAGGGTATCGCCGCACCCGCCCTGAAGGGCGATGCGTTTCATGAAATGGCGGCAGCTCAGGCGCTTACCGCGGACTCGCTTCTGACCGTCACCGCCCTGACGATGCCCCAATCCAACCCCGGTACGTTGACCCCAGAACAATACAACCAGGTGGTCGCTTACATCTTGCAGGAAAACGGTTATCCGGCGGGCAACACGCCACTGACTCCCGGCTTGGCACAACTGAAAGAGTTGCTTCTCAAGTAGTGAGTTATGCCGGCCAGGGACAACACGGCGGAAGGGGGGCACCAAGATATGAGAGAAACCGGCTGGCTCGCGCTCGCATTTTCTCTGGCGCTGTGCGGCAGCGCAGTCAGCCAAACGGCTGACAAAACAAAAATGCCGGCGGGAAGCGCGGGGGAAGCAGCAGGCGCAGCCAATCCGGCCACCGCCGGAGCGACAGCCCAGACCTTCGGGCTCAATCCCGTGGCGCTGGGTCAGGTGGTCGCCAATCCCGGCTCCTTCCAGATGCAGCCGGTGACCCGGAACGTCGACATCACCGACGCAATGATGCGCAACGCCGACACTTCCGACGACTGGCTGCTGCATGGGCGCACTTATGACAATCAGCGTTTCTCGCACTTCACGCAGATCAACACGAAGAACGTCGGAAAACTTCGCCCCACCGCAATTATCCAGACGGGTATAACCAAGACGATGGAGGCAACCATCATCGAAGTGGATGGTGTTCTCTACATCGAAATGGGCGACAACAATGTCCAAGCCTATGACGCCGTCACGGGCAAGGAGTTGTGGGCTTATTCGCCCAAGCTTGGCTATTCGAACCTCTGCTGCGGACAGCAGGCGCGGGGCGTGGCCGTCGCGTATGGCAAAGTGTTTGTGGCGCAACTGGATGGGCACGTTGTCGCGCTGGACGCGCGTACCGGCAAGCAGGTCTGGAAGACGGAACATGCCAACGCCCTGCCTGTGCCAGCATATTTTTATTCCTTCACCATGGCGCCGCTGGTCTATGACGGGCTGGTGCTGGTGGGCAATGCGGGCGCCGAATGGCCGACGCGCGGCTTTCTGGAAGCACTGGACGCCAAGACGGGCAAGCTGGTGTGGCGTTTCTCCACCACCGCAGCGCCGGATCAGCCGGGCGGCGCCACATGGGGTGGCGACAGCTGGAAATATGGCGGCGGCTCGGTGTGGAACACGCCCGCCGTTGACGTGAAGAACGGCCTGATCCTGTTCGCGACGGGCAACCCCAATCCCGACCTGGACGGTACCAGCCGCCCCGGCGACAACGCCTATACTGACTCCATCGTCGCTATCGATGCCAAAACCGGCAAACTGAAATGGTGGTACCAACAGGTCGCCCACGACGTGTGGGACTATGACGCCGCCGCGCCGGTGGTGTTGTTCGACACCGTCGACGAGCACGGCAACAAGGTTCCTGCCGCGGCCGAGGCCGGCAAGGTCGGCTATCTCTTCATCGTCAATCGCCTGACCGGCAGGCTGATCCGCAAGTCGCCGCCCATCGTCGACATCGGCGAGAACTTCATGAAGCCGGTGACGGAAAAGACGATGACGCTCTATCCGGCGAACAAGGGCGGCGCGATCTGGTCGCCACCTGCCTGGTCGCCAGTGACACGCAACCTTTACACCATGGGCGTGAACGAGGCGCACGACTTCTTCCTCAACAAGCCGCTGCCGAATGTCTACAAGCCCGGCATGCCCATCGTGGGCCAGTACACAGGCGGCAATATGCCCACCAACCTGGACGTGTTCGCGCCCAACGGCACTTTCACCGCCATCAACACCGACACGGGCAAGATCACCTGGCAATACAAGTCGCCGCGGCCCATGTATGGCGGTGCCCTGGCCACGGCCGGCGGCATCGTTTTTGCCGGTGAGATGACAGGCGATTTCATCGCTTTCGACGCTAAGACCGGCGAGAAGATATGGACCTATCCGATGGGCGCGGGGGTCTGCACACCGCCTATCACCTATGGCATCAAGGGCGTGCAATACGTCGCGGTCGGAGCGGCCGGCTGTCATGGCGGCGAAATCCTGATGCATAATGATGGGCGGCCGATCTTTGGCGATGTCTTCGCCATCTTCGCCCTGCCTGACGACAAATGAGGGGGCAAGTGGTGCGAAACGTGCTCATCGTTTCTCTTATTTTGGCGGCAGGCATCGGTAGTGCCGCGGCGCAGGGCGCCGGCCCATTCACGCAGGGCCAGGCTGACGCCGGCCGCGAGGCTTTCCTGTCCAACTGCGCCACCTGCCACGGCAAGGTGCTGGACGGCAGCGGTGAGGCGCCGGCGCTCACCGGCAGCGCCTTCATGGGAAGCTGGGGCAATCGCAACACCGATGGTCTGTTCAAGGTCATCAAGGCATCCATGCCGCTCGGCCATCCCGACACGCTGGGCGATGAGACATACGCCGTCATTGTCGCCTTCCTGCTTCAGGCCAATGGTGCACAGCCGGGCGATGCCCCGCTGACCCCTGCCACCAGCGTGAGGATCGCAAGCGTCGCGGACGGCAGGATGCCCACCGCCCTTGCCCAGGGCCTCAGCGTCGCAAAGCCCAAGCCCCCGGCCGCGCGCCGCGCGGCCCGCACTGAAAAGCTGGGCATCACCGTTGCGGGGAAGGTCGCGCATTATATGCCGGTGACCGACGCCATGCTGTCCAGCCCGCCCGACGCGGACTGGCTGATGCACCTTCGCACCTATTCCGGCTGGAGCTACAGCCCGCTCACTCAGATCGACACGAAGAATGTCGAGAATCTCCAGCTCAAATGGGTCTGGGCGATGACCGATGGCGGGCGCCAGCAGATGAATCCGCTGGTGCATGACGGGGTGATGTTCGTCTCCAACAATCTGGACAACAAGGTCCAGGCGCTGGATGCCAGGACCGGCACGCTGATCTGGGAAAACCGCGTCGGACCCGTGCTGGACAATGTCTCCAACGCCAACCGCACCATGGCGCTGTGGCAGAACCTGGTGATCTATCCGGCGACCGACGCGGCGCTCTATGCGCTGGACGCGCGCGATGGCCATGTCGTGTGGAAGACCCAGATCACCACGGTCGACAACAACAAGATCGGCGGGCTGATGGTGGTGCATGGAAAAATCCTGCTGGGCATCACACGCTGCGACGGGCGGCCGAACAAGGAATACTGCTTCATCGGCGCCTATGACGCGGCGACCGGCAAGCCATTGTGGAAATTCAACACCATCGCGTTGATCGGCCAGCCGGGCGGCGACAGCTGGGGCGGCCAGCCCGATGCGATGCGGGCGGGCGGCGATGTGTGGGTCAGCGGCACCTACGATCCGGCGCTGGACACGACCTATTGGGGCACCGGCCAAGCCAAGCCGCACCTGCGCAGCGCGCGCGGCACCGGCGATGGCGCCACCGATTACACCAATTCGACCGTCGCGCTCGATCCGGATACCGGCAAGCTGAAATGGTGGCTCAACCATGCGCCGGGCGAGAGCCTGGACCTGGACGAGGTCTATGAGCGCACCATCACCCACAATAACGGCCGCACCGAGCTGATCACCGTCGGCAAGACCGGCATCATGTGGAAGATGGACGCGGTCACGGGCAAGTACCTGGATCACGCCGAGACCGTGTTTCAAAACGTTTACACCAGGATCGATCCGAAGACGGGTGTTCCCACCTATCGCGCCGACATCATCAACCAGAAACCAGGTGAAGCGCTTTTTTCCTGCCCCAGCGCCGAGGGTGGGCATGATTGGCCGTCGACCAGTTATGACCCGAAGAATGACCTGATCCTGGTGCCGCTCAGCCAGAGTTGCTTCCAATTCGGCGGCGCCAGCCAGATGCTTTACGAGATGCCTGGGACCGACGGCAACATGGGACGTCTGTCCGCCTATCGCGCTTCCGACTTCAAGCCGGCCTGGTCGTTCCAACAGCGCAGCCCCTTCCTGACCGGCGTGTTGTCGACCGCGGGCGGCATTTCGTTCATTGGCGACTATGACCGCACCTTCCGCGCCGTGGACACCCGGACCGGCGAGACGCTGTGGGAATCGCGCCTTGGCACCACCGTCCAGGGCTATCCCGTCAGCTTCAGCGTCGACGGCCAGCAGTACATCGCCGTCACGACCGGCACCCAGGGGGGCAGCCCGGAGCAGAAGCCCCAGCTGATGCTGCGCGGCGAAGTGAACCGTCCCGAAAATGGCCAGGCAGTGTATGTTTTCGCGCTGCCCAGGCGGCATCATTGACAAGGACTTTGGTCCTCCGCTTATGTCGCGCGCGCCCCGGCAGGGCCTGAGGGGAATGCCAGCATGAAGCCGCTCTCTGTTCTGGATCTCACGCCCATCAAGCAGGGCGGAGACGTGGTCGCTACTCTTCACGAGTCCCTGAAACTGGCGCAGCATGTGGAGGCGCTCGGCTACGCCCGTTACTGGGTGGTGGAGCATCACAACACGCCCAGCGTTGCATCCTCCGCGACCTCGATCGTCATGGCCTATATCGCCATGGGCACAAAGACGATCCGCGTGGGCGCCGGGGGCATTATGCTGCCCAATCATTCGCCCTTGGTGGTTGCCGAACAGTTCGGCACTCTCGCTGCGCTCTTTCCCGGCCGCATCGACCTGGGCCTTGGCCGCGGCATCAAGAGTGACGATGCAACCATGCGTGCGCTGCGCCGCGTACCGGGGGACGAACAGCAGTTTCCCGGCAATCTGATGGAACTGCTGCACTACCTGGGTATCCCGGCAGCCGGATCACCCGCGGCTCCCGTGCGCGCCATTCCCGGAGAAGGCAGCGCGGTCCCCGTCTGGATCCTGGGATCGAGCGTCGGCGGGGCGCAACTGGCCGCCAGTCTCGGCCTGCCTTTCGCCTATGCTTCGCATTTCGCGCCCGACGATGTCGGCAAGGCGCTCATGGTCTATCGCAGCCAGTTCGTGCCGTCGACCCATCTGCCCAAGCCGCATGTGATGCTTTCGGTCAGCGTGGCGGCGGCCGATACGGATGAGGAGGGGCGATTCCTTCACTCCTCCGCGCAGCAGGCGACCATCGAGCCGCTGCCGCCGCCCGTCGAGAATTACGAATCCGCCATCGACCCCAAGAGGCTGGCGTTGCTGCGGCACTTTTTCCGTTTTTCGCTGGTCGGCAGCCGGGAGACCGTGGCGAGGGGATTGGCCGCTTTCGTTTCGCTGTACAATCCCGATGAAATCATCGCCACCTCGCAGATATTCGATTCCGAGGCCCGCAGAAAAAGCTTTGATATCCTGAGCGAGGTCAACAGGGCGCTTTGAATCGAACAGGGCGCCACCCCGCTTCAACAGAGAGCAACATGGACAACACGATCAAGACCACACTGGAAGGCATTTCCACCGCCACCCTCACCACCGTCCTCCTCAGGAAGGGCCTGCGCAATGTATGGATCCGGGGTGCATTCCCCAGGCAGCACGGCCAAACACGGGTGGTGGGGCCGGCCTTCACACTGCGCTTCGTTCCCGCGCGCGAAGACCTGGCGACACCGGCCAGTTGGGGTTCGCCCATCTCCACCCGCGCCGCGATCGAAGCGATGGCCGAAGGCGACATCGCCGTGGCGGGGGCCATGGGCGTGACCGATGCCGGCATCTTCGGCGACATTTTGTGCGCGCGCATGGCGGTGCGGAAGGTGGGCGCGCTGATCACCGACGGGGTGATGCGCGACATGGACGGCGTGCTGGCGACCGGCCTGCCCGTATGGTGTGCGGGCGCGGCGGCGCCGGCTTCCGTTGCGGGATTGACCTTCGTGAACTGGAACGAGCCGGTAGGCTGCGGCGGCGTCGCCATCTTCCCCGGCGACATAATTTCGGCGGACGGCGACGGCGCCGTGGTGATACCCAAGGCGATGCTGGCCGAAGTGGCCGAGCAGGCGGTGGAACAGGAACGCCATGAAGGCTGGGTGATCGAGGAAGTCCGCAAGGGCGTTCCCCTGCCCGGCCTTTACCCCGCCAATGCCGAGAACAGGGCGCGCTATGAAGCGTGGCGTAAAAACCAGGACAGGTAGATCACGGATGGCCGAATGAGCGATCTCTTCCACCTGCCCGGCGCGCTGCGCCGCGATCCGGTGGTCGAGGCCTGGTTCGCCGGCGACAATCCCCTCAGTCTGCGGGCGCGGCGCTGGTTCGACCGGATGCGCGCCTGCGGCGACGATGTCCGCGAGATCCTGCATGACGGCTTTCCAACAGCCTGCGCCGGGGATGCCGCCTTCGGCTATGTCGCCGCTTTCACCGCGCATGTGAATGTCGGCTTTTTCCATGGCGCGGCCCTGGCCGACCCGGCCCGGCTGCTGCAGGGCACCGGCAAGCGGATGCGGCACGTCAAGCTGCATGGTGAACCCGGCGCGGATGAGGCGGCGTTGGACGCGCTGATCGCGGCCGCATACCGCGATGTGCGCTCGCGCCTTGCGCGTGCGGGGATTGGCGGCGGATAAATCCCGCCTTGCGCAATTTAATTGTTCGAATTCTTTTTTTACCCCCTCCCCCTCCTCCCTGCGGCGCGGGCCAGTCTTTGCGCGGCTTTCGCGCTGCATGCGCGCCGGCCTATCCACAAAAGCGGTTGGACAGGCACCGCCGCCGGCGGGGGGATAAAGTGTGGACAAGGCGGACACACATCTGGAAAGAGGCACGAACAACTCCACGACATCGCAGCCAGCGTAACCCGGCGTGAGGGGGAGGAGGACAAGTTGTAATGTTGCGGCCGGCGCCGGCCGCGATCAGGCGATGGCGGCCTGCGCCGCCGCATGCGGATAGTCGCGCACGCGCCGGTCGTAGCTGTCCGCCAGCGCTTCAAGAGCCGCACGGCAATCGCCGGCGTAAGACGGGCCGTGCATCAGCGCCAGCGTACCGGGATTCAGGTCCGCCAACCCGCGAATGGTCCGGCCCATGCCGGGGTTCAGGCTGGAATAGTGGAACATGTCTTCGGCCGCGACGGCCGGCCCCACGATATCGGAATCGGTCAAGGCGCGATCGTCGCCAAGCTGGGTGAACAGATCGCCGCACAACAGCGTGCCGGTTCCTTCCTCGTAAAGAAGGCCGGCTTCCCATCCATGCGGAACATGGGGCGTGTCGAGGTAACGCACGCGCCTGCCCTTGCCCAGGTCGATCGTCTCTCTGTCTTTCAGAACGCGAGGGGCGCGATCGGCCATGTCGTTCAGCGACACGTCGCAGGCCGTCTGTCCATGGGCAACCTGGGCCCGGGGCGCGGTGGCCAGCCAGTCATTCATGGCGCCGCATTCGTCCGCCTCGTAATGACCGAAGGTGATCCAGCGCAGTTGCTCCGGCGCGATCATCCTGCCGACGGCTTCGTGCACCAGCGGAAACATCCGCCGGGGGCCGGTGTGAAACAGCAGGGGGTCGTCCGCCAGGATGAGAAACTGGTTGAAGGTGAACCCCGCCGGGGGCGCGATTTCCGGAACATGGGTAGAGAGGCGGAAGATGCCCTGGGCGATTTCGTCGACTTTGGTCTGCATGACATCCCCCTATCCCGCGGAGCGTCCGGCGTCCCGGCAATGTACAGAGCCCGCCCGCGCGCGGCTAGCCGGCTGTCAGCCCGCGCAGGCGCCGCCAGCTGCGCTCGATATGGCCCTTCATCGCGCCTTCGGCGGCGTCGCCATCATGCGCCAGGATGGCGTCCAGCACCCGGGCATGTTCGGCCACCGCTTCGGCGGCAAGCTGGCTGCCGAAGCTGGAACGGAAGATGTGAACATGAATGTGCAGCCGCGCCAGCGAATCCGCGATCAGGCCGTTGCCCGCGCCCAATGCGATCCGGCGGTGGAATTCGGTGTCGCTGTCCGCGAAATTTTCGTGGCTCGCCTCGCCGGGCGGCATGCGGCTGGCGTCGAGGCGGCCGGCAATGTCCTTCAGCCGCACGGCATCGTCGCCGCCCATCGCCTCGGCCGCCCTGCGGGCAGCATGCGGTTCCACCAGCAGGCGGAACTCGAACAGCTCGTCCAGCTGGGCCCGGGTCAGGCGCGGCGCAGTGCAATAGCCGGAGAACTGCTTGCGGCTGACAAGGCCATTGGCCTCCAGCATCGATAGCGCCTCGCGGATCGGCGTCTGCGAAACGCCCAGCTCCCGCGCCAGGCTGTCGACCGACACGCGGGTATCGGGCGGCAATTTCAGGGACATGATATCGGCCCGGATGCGCCGATAGACGCTTTCCGCCAGCCCCGACGGGCGCTCGATCCGGCGATTGTTCAGGCTGCTGTCCTGGCCGCTGGCTGACATGCGTTTCGCGTGCTTCCCGAGGTAATTTTCCGGTTGACCCGAAGCAGCATAGCCCATACGGTCCCCCGATCCTATAGGATATAGTATAGTCATGCTGGTTCCGGTCGAAAAGCTGCGCGCCCTGGCCGAGGGCATCCTGACCGACAACGGGGTGCCGCCCGAACACGCCAAAATCCAGGCCGGCCTGTTCATCGACGCGCAGATGCGGGGCATCCCCAGCCACGGGCTTTTGCGCCTGCGCCGGGTGATCGAGCGGATCAGGGTTGGCCTGTCCGTGCCTGGCGCCACCGGCAAGCAGATCTGGTCGTCGCGCAATTTCCTTAGCGTCGATGGCGAGCGCGGACTGGGGCCCGTCGTGGTCCAGGCGGCGCTGGACGCGATCGTGCCGCGCGCCCGCGAGGACGGCATCGCCATCGCCGCC
>JBEHXB010000060.1:0-10336 GCA_048498895.1 Pseudomonadota bacterium | reverse complement strand
CTGGCCGTGGCGATAGGGCAGGGTGGTTTTGTTACGGTCGCCGATGAAGAACAGATAGCCCAGCATCTCCACCTTCTCGCGCTGCTGGCCTTCGCCCAGAAGCGCGGCCACCGGCACCCCCAGATGCTGGCCCAGAAGGTCCAGCAGCGCGCATTCCAGCGCCGCCTGCACATGCACCGTGGTACGCAGGTCGAAGGTCTGAAGCCCGCGCCCGCCGGCATCGCGGTCGGCGAATCTGCGCCCGACCTCCAGCAGCACCTTGTTCCAGTTGCCCAGGCCAACACCCACCACCAGGTCGCGGGCGTCTTCCAGCGTCTGGCGGATCTTTTCGCCGCCCGGTACTTCGCCCACGCCGGTGCGGCCGGCATTGTCCGACACGATCACCAGGTTGCGGGTGAAGAAAGGGCCGTGCGCCCCCGACAGGTTCAGCAGCATGCTGTCCTGTCCGGCCACGGGAATGACTTTCATATCGACGACGCGGGGTGCGTCGTGGGGCATATCGGCGATGCGCGCGGTGCCGCTGGTCTGATCGCTCATGGATACCTCAGATGGGCCTTAGCACCACGCGCTTGATCTCGCCGGCGATGAAACCATAGCTGATCATCGCGATGATCGAATGGGCGAAGACGAAGACCAGCGCCAGGTCCCAGTTATTGCCGGTCGACGCCAGGATGTAGCCGATACCGATGGGCGTGAAGATGCCCGCTGCGTTGCCGAACAGGTTGAAGATGGAACCCGACAGGCCCGTCGCCTCGCGCGGGGCCGCGTCGCTCATCACAGCCCATCCCAGCGCCGCGACGCCCTTGCCGAAAAAGGCGATCGACATGAACAGCATGATAAGCGCCTGGGAGTCCGTATAATTGCACAGAAGGATGGCGCAACTGATCACCAGCCCCAGCAGGATGACCGTCTTGCGCGACCGCGACAGCGGCACGCCCTTTTTCAGCAGAAGATCCGACAGCACCCCGCCCAGCACGCCGCCCACAAAGCCCGCGATGGCGGGCCCCGCCGAGGCGAAGCCCGCGCCGGTCAGGCTCATGCCGCGCGCCTTGATCAGATAGATGGGAAACCAGGTGGCATAAAAGTAGGTGAGGGCGGTGATGCAGTATTGCGCCAGGTAGATGCCCAGCAGCATGCGATTGCCCAGAAGCTGGCCGACCGAGGACCAGCGGATCGTTTGGGGTGCCGCCGCAGGCCGGTCCAGGTTCACCAGTGCGCCGTTCTTTTCGATGTGGTCGTATTCGCGCCTGCTGATCCATTTGTGGCGGGCCGGCGAATCCACCACCAGCCAGAACAGGGCCGCGCCGAAAAGGCCGATGATGCCCATCCACAGGAATACGCTGCGCCAGCCGTAATTCTGCGCCAGCCAGCCCATCAGCGGGGCGAAGGCCACCAGCGAGAAATATTGCGAGGCATTGAAGATGGCGCTGGCGGTGCCGCGCTCGGAATGGGGAAACCAGTTGGCGACGATGCGCGCGTTGGCCGGAAAGCTGGGGGATTCCGAGGCGCCCAGCAAAAGGCGCAACAGGAACAGGCTTATCATCACCGGGATGACGCTGATCCAGGAAACGAAAGCCTGAAGAGCGGTGAAGACGGACCAGAGGGTGATCGACCACAGATAGATGGGACGCGAGCCATAGCGGTCGAGCAGCGCGCCGCCGGGGATCTGGCCCGCCACATAGGACCAGCCAAAGGCCGAGAAGATATAGCCGATCTCCACCGGCGTCAGCCCGATCTCCTTCTGCAGCGGCACGGTGGCGAAGGAAAAGGTGGCGCGGCTGGCGTAATTGATCGAGGAAACGATGAACAGCACCGCAATGATCCAGAAGCGGACATGGCTGTTCTTGGTCTCGGCATCGCTCATGAGCGGTCACCCCTGGGTTCGCCGCGATGTGCGTCCCCGGGCATCCGGGTCGCGCGGCTTGTTGGCCGGAAAGCAGGCGTTGAAAGATAGGCGCGGCTACCTTCGCCCGTCCAAGCCAAAGGTTCAAGCGATCTATGCGGGATTTGGATCAATCCTCGTCC
Organism: Pseudomonadota bacterium; assembly: GCA_048498895.1. GTDB lineage: Bacteria > Pseudomonadota > Alphaproteobacteria > Micropepsales > Micropepsaceae > Rhizomicrobium. Next base: position 8,311 of record JBEHXB010000060.1, on the reverse strand, counting down.
AGGTGCAGCTGATCGAGAAAGGCGGTCAACGCCGGATTGTCATTGTCGCTCCGCCATACGGCAAAAAGCTCCACCGGCCGGGCGGGAATTGTCTCGACGCGGCGGAAATGCACATCGTCGAAATGCAGGCTTGTCGCCGCTTCCGGGACCAGCGCCGCGCCGATGGCGGCGCGCACCAGCGCCAGCATGGAATGGATCTGGCTGAGCGATTGCACCGCCTGCGGCGTAACGCCCGCCGCCTCGAACTGGGCCGTCAGCATGTCGTGGAAATAACGCGCCCCTTCGGGCGCATACATGATCAGCGGCCTCTTGTCGAAATCGGCCAGGGTGAGTGCGGCCTTGGCCAGCCTTTCGTCACCCGAGGGCAGCGCCGCCACCAGTCCTTCGCGCGCCACCCTGAGCGTCGAGAATTCGCCCCTGTCGATCGGCGGGCGCAGGAAGCCGACATCGATGCGACCGGTCAGAAGGCTTTCGGTCTGTTCGGTCGAAACCATCTCCTTGAGCACCAGCGCGATGTTGGGCGCGCCGGTGCCCATCCGCAGCAGGAGTCGCGGCAGGAAGCTGTAGCCGCTGGCGGCGGTGAAACCGACATTGATCGTCCCCGCCTCGCCGCTGGCGATGCGCCGCGTGGTCATGGCGGCGCTCTCGGTCAGACGGATGATGCGCCGCGCTTCCAGCAGGAACACGCGGCCCGCCGGCGTCAGCTTGACCGCGCGGCTGGTGCGATCGAGCAGCTTCACGCCCAGCACATGCTCCAGAAGCTGGATCTGCCGCGACAGCGGCGGCTGGGTCATGTTCATGCGCTGGGCGGCGCGGCCGAAATGCAATTCCTCGGCCGCCGCCACGAAGCAGCGCAATTGGCGAAGCTCGAACTGAGACCAGAAGGACGCGCCCGTCATGGACGCGACCCTATCCATAAAGCCTGGCCCGTTAAACCGGCTTGACCGTCGCGATCAGTTTTTTAAGCCGCTCGAACTGGTCCGCGTTAAGGTCCGTCAGGGGTGGGCGCACCGGGCCGGCGGGGCGGCCGATCGCCTTCACGCCCGCTTTGACGATCGAGACGGCGTAACCCTTGTTCTCGTTGCGGATGGCGATATAGGGCAGCACGAAGTCCTGCATGCCCTTTATCACCCGGCCGCGATCCTTGGCGCGAACGGCGTCATAGAAGGACAGCGCCCATTGCGGCAGGAAATTGAAGATCGCCGAGGAATAGGTGGTCACGCCCATTTCCAGATAGGGCAGGGCGAAGGTTTCGGCCGTGGGAAGCCCGCCGATATAGGTCAAGCGGTCGCCCATCCTGGCATAGACCCGCATCATCAATTCGATGTCGCCGACGCCGTCCTTGAAGCCGACCAGGTTGGGATTGTTCTCGCACAGCCGCGCCAGGCTGGCTTCATCGATGATGCCGTTGTCGCGATTGTAGACGATGACGGCGATGGAGGTCGCTTTGCACACCGCATCGATGTGAGCGACCATGCCGTCCTGGCTGGGCTTCATCAGATAGGGCGGCAGCAACAGGATGCCGTCGGCACCGGCCTTTTCGGCATTCTTCGCCATTTCCACCGCGATGGCGGTGCCGTAACCGGCGCCGGCGATCACCGGGGTGCGACCCTTGGTTGCAGCCACGGCGGCTTTGGTCACCTGGAAGACTTCATCCGGGGTCAGGGAAAACACCTCGCCGGTGCCGCCGGCGCAGAACAGGCCGGTCAGGCGGCCGAAGCTGAGCAGCCAGTCGCAATGTTCGCGATAAGGTCCTTCCTGGAAGCGGAGCTGCGCATCGAAATGGGTGACCGGAAAGGACAGAAGTCCCCCCGCCAGTATTTTCGCGGTTTCCTGCGGGCTCAGATTGCTCATAAGTTTCTCCCTGTGGCGCCCTGCTCCAGCCGGGCGCTGGCGGGTTTTAGCGGTGCGCGCTCGTGTCCGTCCAACCCAAACTTGCTATCGACCGATGCGGTTTTTGGATGACCGTGCTAGACAGGCCGCATAATGAAAATGGCGGGGCCGGTACGATGGGCAAATGTCGGATGGATCGAAGGACACTCCTTGCCGCCTCGGGTGCGGCCTTGATCGCCGGGCCCGCCCGGGCCGCCGGCAGCGAGCCGGGCTGGAACGTGCCGGGTCTTGAAAAGGCGGCGGCGCAGTTGCAGTCCTGGGTGGCCGATGGCCGGGTCGCGGGGGCCTGCCTGCTGGTCCGCCAGCGGAGCAAATCCGGTGCGCGCCAGTTCGCGCGCAATTACGGCACCGCCAGAGGGCCCGAGCCGATCTTTCTTCTGGCGTCGATCACCAAGCCGATGACCGCGGCGGCGGTGATGACGCTTGTCGATGCGGGCGAGCTCAGCCTGGACGACACGGTCACCAAGTTCTTTCCCCAGTTCAAGGGCGAGGGACGCGAGGGGATCACGCTGCGCCACTGCCTGACGCATACCGGCGGATTGCCCGACATGCTGCCCGACGACGAAATGCTGCGCGAGAAGCATGCCGGTCTGACCGATTTCCGCGACGGCGCATTCAAGGCGCCGCTGAAGTTCAAGCCGGGAACCGGCTATTCCTATTCCAGCATGGGCATCCTGATATCGTCGCAGATCGCCCAGAAGATCACGGGCGTTCCTTTTCCCAAATTCATCGATCAGAAGATATTCAAACCGCTGGGCATGACGCGCACTTCGCTCGGCCTGATGGGACGGCCCAACAGCCAGACCGTGGCCAGCCAGGCCGCGCCCGCGATGACGGACGCCGGCAAGAAGAGCTGGCCCAGCTGGAACTGGAACAGCCCCTATTGGCGCAATCTGGGCGCGCCCTGGGGCGGTGCGCTGGGCCCGGCAGTGGACATCGGCCGCTTTTACAATGAATTCCTGCTCAAGCGCGGCACCATCCTGAAGCCCGGAACCGAGGCGCTGATGATCACCAATCAGTCGCCGCCGGGCGTCAAGCCCTCGGGCCTGGGCTTCGACCTTCCACCTTCGGTGGGCGCCAAAAGCTGCGGGCCGCGCACTTTCGGCCACAACGGCTCGACCGGCACGCTCAGCTGGTGCGATCCGGACACCGGCACCATCTGCGTGGTGCTGACCACGCTCTATGCGGCGGCGGTGCGGCCCCATCCCACCAGGCTGGTGTCGGAACTGGTGGGCGAGGCGGTGAAGGCCTGACTATTTCTTCGCGGCCTTCTGGCGCTCGGCGATATATTCCTGCACCGCCGCGCGGTCGACCGGCACCTTGTCGGCGTTGTCCTTCAGCCACTGCGTGAAGTCGGCCTCGATTTCCGGTGTCCAGTCCCGGTCGATCTGGCCGGCGGTGTATTTCTGCTCGCGCAGGCGCTGATGGCCGAACAGGTCGCGCAGCCGCGTGTGCTCGGAAAGCTGCACCACCGTCTCGGCCAGCTGCGGGGGGATGAAGATCACCCCGCCGTCGCGGCCCAGCACCACATCGCCCGGCATCACGGCGGCCCCGCCGATGCGGGTGGGACTGTTGATCGCGACCATGGTGGAATTGAGCGGTCGTCCCTCATCGCCAATGCGGCCATAATGGTGCGAGGGATCATAGGCGCGATAGAAGGCGATGAAGTCGGGCAGCTCCTTCAGCCCATTGATGTCGCGCACCGCCCCGTCATAGACGATGCCGTTGTGCGAGCGGGCATAGATCGCATTGGCGACATTGTCGCCGATGGAGGGGCCGTCCTTTATCAGGCCGAAATGGTTTGAGACATAGACGTCGCGCGGCTGCAGCATGTCCACCGGCCAGGCATTGGGCCCGCCCTTGCGCCCCTCGACCTTGCCGTCGGCCTCGATCACCTTCTGAAGATCGAGCCGTCCCGGAATCCAGGTCGATGTCAGCGCCCGCCCCACCAGAATCTTGTCGGGATAAAGCGCCTGCCAGCCGCTTTCATACTGGTGCTCGTAGCCCCTGGCGCGCAGCACCGCCCAGGCTTCCTCCAGGGTCACGCTTTTCATGCGGTCCAGGATGGCGTCCGGCACCTTGGGCCGGCCATCGGGGAAGCGCTCGCCCTTCCACTCCGGCGTGTCGTGGATCACTTCCTCGCGCGAATAGAAGCTCTCATGCGCCGCCGCGCTGGCGCACGCCGCAACCGCAAAGGCAAGCGCCCAAAATACCGTTCTGGCTGACATTCGATCCCCCGTCGGTCGTTGGCGGAATAATCACCTGCCCGGCGGCGTTCGCAAGGAAAATCGTTAGCGGTAACAGCGGCGTCATGGTTTAGTTCGCGCAACGACAGGGGAGGGCGGCATGGACCGGCGAGAATTTTTCAGCGGCGCGATGGGCATGGGCTTCTACGCCGCGCTTCTGGCGGACGCGAAGGCGGCAGGCACCAGCCGGGCGCCGAAATTGCGCATCCGCGAGGTGCGTGCCATTCGCCTTCGCGGCGGCTTCAACAGCCGCTTCGTGCGCGTCTATACCGAGGATGGGCTTTACGGCACCGGCGAGCTGGTCGACACCATGGGCGCCGAATACATCATCAACAACAATTTCAATGTGATGCTGAAAGGCCGCGATCCGCTGGAAATCCAGTCGATCCTGTCGGACTTCTGGGGCTATCGCAAAATCAATCTGGGCGGCCCGCCGTCGGCCGTGTTCATCCACGGCTGGGGCGGACCTTATGTGGGAGCGGTCTCCGGCGTGGAAGTGGCGTTGTGGGACCTGGCGGGAAAGGCGCTGGGCCTTCCCATCCACCAGCTCATGGGCGGGAAGATGCGCGATGCGGTGCCGGTCTATCTGCACGCCGCCAACCCGAAGGAAGGCCGTCGCCTGGTCGACGAACTGAAGATCAGGACGCTGAAGGTCGGCCTGGATTATTCCAACGACGACTGGTCGATCGACAAGGGCTGGGAAAAGGCCAAGCGCTTTGGCCTGCACATGACCAACGAGCAGATCGACGACACGGTGAATTTCTTCGCCGGCTTCCGCAAGGAACTGGGCCTTCACACCGAGATCGGCCTGGAATGCCATGCCCATTACGACCTGGAGACGGGAATCCAGCTTTGCAATCTGCTGGAGCCCTATCGTCCGCTATGGGTGGAGGAACCCACCACCAGCGACAATGTCGAGTCCATGGTCCGCATCCGCGAGAATACCCGCGTGCCCATTGCGGCGGGCGAGAACATCTATACCCGCTTCGGCTTTCGCCCCTTTCTGGAAAAGCAGGCCCTTTCCATCATCCAGCCGGATTTCACGAAGACCGGCGGCCTGTTCGAGGGATTGAAGATCGCCAACATGGCCGAGACCTACAACGTGCCGGTGGCGCCGCATGGCGTGTGCTCGCCGCTGGGCACGCTGGCGATCACCCATGTCTGTTCGGTGATCCCGAACTTCCTGGTGCAGGAATTCACCCACTACGCCGACAGGACCTTCACCGAACTGTGCGATCCGGTGGTCTTGCGCGCCGACGGCCTTCTGGCGGTTCCGGACGCGCCGGGCATCGGCATCGAACTGAACGAGGCGGCGGTGAAAGAGCGGCTGGAGCCTGAATTCAAGATGCTCTAGCCGCCCCGTTGCTCGGCCAGGTCGAAGATCCTGGCCATCGGCACCCATTTCTGGCCGGGCGCGGCATGGGGCAGGGCCTTCTGGAAGCGCCACATCAGTTCCTCCCACCGGTCATATTCGGGCGGCACGGCCCGCGGCCGGGGATAGTCGTCGGCCACGGTTGCGATCATCACCATGCGGTCGCCGCTGCGCCAGATCTCCATTCCCTCGATTCCCTGGGCGTGGATGTCGTCCACGATCGCCGGCCAGACCCTGCCCGGAGCATGATGCTTCTCATATTCGGCGATCAGCGCCGGGTCATCGACCAGGTCCAGGACAAAACACAGCCGCCGGCTCATTTCCGTTCTCCCCGTTCAGGCTTTGGATTATACAGGCGCACCTATCCCGGAGAATGGTTATGGCACACCTGCGCCTTCATCCCAGCGACAATGTGGTCGTGGCGGTGGACGGACTGTCGCCCGGCGACATCATCGACGATGTGCGCATCAAAAGGCGCATTCCCCCCGGCCACAAGGCGGCCGTACGGCCGATCCCCAAGGATGCCCCGGCGCTGAAGTTCGGCCAGATCATCGGTTTCGCGCTGGAGGACATCGCCCCCGGCGACTGGGTGCATGAACACAATCTCGCATTCCACAGCGTGGACCGCGATTACGAATTCGAGGTGGACGCCCGCGATCCGGCGCCCGTGCCCGTGCCCGCCACCTTTCAGGGCTACCGCCGCGCCAACGGCCGCGTCGGCACCCGCAACTACCTTGGCATCCTGACATCGGTGAATTGTTCGGCCACCGTGGCGCGGCTGATCGCGCGCGAGGTGGAAAAGCGCGGCCTGCTGGATGAATATCCTGAAATCGACGGCGTGATCCCGCTGGTGCACGGCCATGGCTGCGGCATGGACAGCAAGGGCGAAGGCTATGAGGTCCTGAAGCGCACGCAATGGGGCTATGCCGCAAATCCCAACATGGGCGCGGTGCTGATGGTGGGCCTGGGCTGCGAGACCTTCCAGATCGCGCGCTGGAAGCAGGCTTACAATATCGCCGAAAGCGAGACCTTCCGCTCGCTGACCATCCAGGACAGCGGCGGCACGCAAAAGGCGATCGAAGACGGTGTGGCGGCCGTCCGCGCGCTTCTGCCCGCCGCGGCCAATGTGCGCCGCGAACCCGTGCCCGCCGGAGAACTGATGCTGGCGCTGCAGTGCGGCGGCAGCGACGGCTATTCCGGCATCACCGCCAATCCGTCGCTGGGCGCGGCGGTGGATCTGCTGGTCGCCCATGGCGGCACCGCCATCCTGTCCGAGACGCCCGAGATCTATGGCGCCGAGCATCTGCTGACGCGCCGTGCCAGCCCCGCGGTCGGTAAAAAGCTGATCGAGCGGATTCGCTGGTGGGAGGATTACACCCGCCGCAACGCCGGCAGCATGAACAACAATCCCTCGCCGGGGAACAAGGCGGGCGGGCTGACCACCATCCTGGAGAAGTCGCTGGGCGCGGCGGCCAAGGGCGGCACCACGCGGCTGAAAGCGGTCTATGAATATGCCGAACCCGTCACCACGAAGGGCTTCGTCTTCATGGACACGCCCGGCTATGACCCCGTTTCGGCCACCGGCCAGGTGGCGGGGGGCGCCAACATCCTGTGCTTCACCACCGGGCGCGGCTCCGCCTATGGCTGCAAGCCCACGCCCTCGATCAAGCTGGCCACCAACAGCGCGGTCTATGAACGCATGACCGGCGACATGGACATCAATTGCGGCGATGTGCTGGATGGTGTCTCCATTCAGCAGAAGGGGCGTGAAATCTTCGACGCCATCCTCAGCGTGGCTTCCGGCAAGCGCTCCAAGTCCGAGCTGCTGGGCTATGGCGACGCCGAATTCGTGCCTTGGCAGATCGGCGCAACCATGTAGCGGCGGCGCCCCTTTTCCGCTTAAGCTGCCCCGGGGCATGCCAATAAGAAGAGCCGGGGAATCATGAAGCCGCCAGTCGTCGAGCGACGCTATCTCGTCGCCTTTGCGCTCACCTCCACCCTGTTCTTCGCCTGGGGCCTTGCCTCCCAGTTCAACGACCTTCTGCTGCATCATTTCCAGAAGGCGCTCGACCTGACCCGCACCCAGGCCAGCTTCACCCAGTTCGCCTTCTATATCGGCTATTTCTGCGCGCCCTTGCCGGCGGCCATGATCATCCGCCGCGTCGGCTACAAGAAGACGATGGTCATTGGACTGGCGATGTATGCCGTCGGCGCCTTCCTGTTCGTGCCGGCGGCACACATGCGCGTCTATGCCATCTTCCTGGCGGCGCTCTACATCATCGCCTTCGGCGCCGCCTTCCTTGAGACCTCGGCCAATCCCTACATCGCCATCATGGGCTCGGCCGAGACCGCTTCGCCGCGGCTGAATTTCGCCCAGGCCTTCAACGGCGTCGCCACGGTGCTGGGACCGCTGGTGGGCGGCTATGTGATCTTTTCCGGCGTGGAATATTCGCCGGCCCAGCTTGCCGCCATGTCGCCGCAGGCTGTCGATCATTGGCGCGCCGGCGAGGCGGCGACCGTGGGCCCGCCCTATCTGGTGCTTGGCATCCTGATGGTGGTGATTGCCACAGCCATCGCGCTGACCGCCTATCCACCGCTGCGCGGCGAGGTGACGCCGCAGGGCGGCAGTTCGCCTTTTTCCGTGCTGAAGCGTCCGCGCGTGCTTTATGCGGTCGTGGCGCAGTTCTTCTATGTCGGCGCTCAGGTCGGCACCTGGAGCCTGCTGGTCGATTTCTCGCAGGAAGCCGCCAATGTGCCCGAACGCACCGGCGCCACGGTCTATCTCTTCGCCACCATGGTC
>JBEHXB010000059.1:0-10476 GCA_048498895.1 Pseudomonadota bacterium | reverse complement strand
CATGTAATGGGTAGAGACCAGCACGGTCAGGCCGCGGTCGCTCAGAGTGTGAATCTCCTCCCAAAAATCGCGCCGTGCCTTCGGATCGACGCCGGCGGTGGGCTCGTCGAGAAGCAGAAGCCGGGGCTCGTGCAGCATGCAGGCAGCCAGCGCCATGCGCTGCTTCCAGCCTCCAGAAAGTTCTCCAGCCAACTGGCGCTGGCGTTGGGAAAGTCTCAGATGGTCAAGAGCTTCGTCGACACGCCGGCGCCTGTCGCGGATGCCGTAGAGACGCGCCACAAAGTCCAGGTTTTCGCGAACCGAGAGATCCTCCCAGAAGCTGAAGCGCTGGGTCATGTAGCCAACCTGGCGTTTGATCGCCTCGGATTGGGTGCGCAAATCCAGCCCCAGGCAGGTGCCCTGACCTTCGTCGGCGCGCAAGAGACCGCATAACATGCGGATGGTGGTCGTCTTGCCGGAGCCGTTGGGCCCCAGAAAGCCCCACACCTGGCCTTCGGGCACGGCGATGTCGACGTGGTTGACGGCTATCTTGCGGCCAAATCGCTTCGTCAGGCCCCTGACATCAATGGCCAGGTTCATCGTCACAACGGATGCACTTGAATCGGCTGGCCGGGATGGATTGGCAGCCCGCCGGGCGCGCGCGCCTCCAACTTGAATACAAGTTTTTCGCGGTTTCCCACGCTGAAGATTACCGGTGGCGTGAACTCAGCCTGAGCAGCGATGAAGGTGATGGTGGCAGTCATCGCCTTGCAACCATCGCAAGTAACGCGGACTCTCTGGCCCAGGTGCACTTTGGGAAGCTCGGTCTCCGGCACGAAAAACCGGGCATAGACGTTGGCCGGCGGCAGTAACGACACCACCGGAGTGGCCCCCGGCACATATTCGCCCGGGCGGAAGTAGATGTCCTGCACTGGCCCTTCGGCTTGCGCGACTATGCGGCGTTGCGACAGGCTGTAGGTCGCACCGCTTAGGCTTGCGGCCATCTGTCTGATCTGAGCCTGAAGTTGGGAAATGCGTGCGCGGGACTGCTGGTATTGCGTCAGCGCTTGGTCGCGCTGAGTGGGCGTGCCCGCCCCCGCGCGGGCCAGATTATTCTGACGTGATAGTTCGGTAGAGGCGAAGGCGAGGTTTGATTGTTCCTGAACCAGCGAGGCGTGCGCTTGGGTAAGGGCGGCCTGTGCCTGGTCGTGATTGGCCTGTTGCTGGGTGTCGTCCAGCACGAATAGAACATCACCGCGGTGGACGTATTTGCCACGTTCTACCGCCAAGTGGATCACCCAACCCGGCTGCGGCGCGGAAATGTAGGCGAAGTCACCTTCTCCATAGCCCAACCAGCCTTCGTCATGCTTCTGCTCACAATTGAACAGCGCCAGCAGCAGCAGGAGGGGCAGGAATCGTCTCATTTTCGTTTCTGTTGAACGGGAGGCGGTGCATCGGCGCTAAGGCCGCGCGACAGCACTTCGATGTGGGCGTCAATCAAAGCCTGATAATCATACGGGATCTTGTCGAAGCGGGAGAATACGGTGCGCCATAAAGCGACAATCAGCATGGGTGCCACGCAAAGCCGTGCAGCATGCTCAGGTGGAACGTCCTGAAATTCGCCACACGCTATGCCACGCCGGATGATGGATTCGAAAAGGGCCAACCCGCGGTCAATGATTTCATGCCGCCAGAATTCCGCCAGTTCGGGGAACTGTCCCATTTCCGCCAGCACCACCTTCAACAGCACTACACTGTCGCTGGTGCGAACGACATGGCCCAAGTTGGATAGCACCATGCGCAGTAATTCGGCGCTCGAGCCATCGAAATTCTCCAACCCTCTCGCGATCTCGCCCAGCTGAGCGCCGACCTCCTGACGCGCTAGCGCCTTAAATAGCGCCGCCTTACTCTGAAAGTAGAGATAGATGGTGCCCTTGGTTATGCCGGCGCGCGCGGCAATGTCCTCCATGCGGGTGGGCGCAAATCCCTTTTCGGAGAAACAGACAACCGCCGCCCGAAGGATCTCGGACGTCCTTTCATCTTTTCGGCGCTGCCAGCGAAGAGCCGTCATCGATAAATTAATAACTGACTGGTCAGTTATTGCCAAGAGGTGGGTGCATACAAGTTCAAAAATGTGCCTGACAACTCCATCATTGAACTTATTGAAGCAGGCGAAGGCCTGGGAATTTTTCCTGCTGGCGGCTGATTGCGTGGTATATCTTGCTTCGTCTGGTTCGCGGGCTGAATGCCAAGGCAAGCAAGTATGAACAGAGACAAAAAGAACACATGGCAAACACTGCAGTGGAATTACGCACATCTTTAGAACCGTGTCGCGCGGTGAAATCAGGAGGTATGCAATGGCCGGTATGCAGGAATTTCATCATGTGGAAGAGTCTAGAGACCGAACCTCAAAAATAATCGCGTGGGTTGTGGTTGCCCTGCTGTTGGGCGGCTTTGGGATCTACGTCGCGGAATCTGGCTTCTTCAGTCCCAGCGCACAGTCTGGACCAAGTTACCCTCGAGCTCTCTGATCGCGTTAGAGTCTCTTGGTGTGATGCGATAGTCGCACCGACACATTTGGGCTGAGCTGTGCACGAAGAAACCGGCGCTGAAAAGCGGACGGGGGTCTGTGTCCGAACGGCTATAAGGAATAGTGGTTCCGGAATCCGCCGCCGTAGAATGCGCTGGGGTTGTGTGGCGCGATCCGCTTGCTTTTCTTGCTGTGAGCATCGGGCATGCCATGCGCCGTAAATGGCGAAATGCGCTTACCAGCGCAATAGCCAGGGGCCCAGGATTGCGCCAGTCAACGCACTCAGCCCCATCCCCAAAGTATACCATGCCAGAATAAAGGGGGCCGCCGCCTCGGTGCAGTGAAAGGCATAGACGAATGCGCCCGCGGCGCCTGCGAAAAGGCCGACCATCGTGCCGGCCAGGCCCAGGTTGGTGGGGGCCATGCGCCTCAGAATCCAGAAGCCTCCCGCCAGCAGGGGCAAGGAGCAACACAGGATATTGATGGCACACACGTCGCTGGAATGGCCCATTACCAGGGCTGCGCGATCCGCGCCGGGCGCCATCATCTGGATCGCCGACAAAAACACGATCATGCCGACCGGCAGCGCCAGCAGCAGAAGCGGGAGACGCACGTCGCTCCCCGGACGTCCCAGCCGCTCCATCGCCCACAACGCCAATGCGGCCAGCGCGAAAGCATAGCCCAGCTTCATCCACATGCCGAAGCTGACGATGGCGTCGCTGAAATCATACCGCAGACCCAGCCAAGTCAGCATCAGCGTGATGGACAGTGCCAGACCCACGCATACTCCCAGTGCAGCCTGCCGGCCGACGGTGCCGGGCCTGACCGGCTCCAGTCCTTGCGACAGTTGGGCGATCAGATCATCGGTCTGCATCGCCGTTCCCTTTTGAGGCGAAGTCGATGAGTACAGATTTTGACTGCACCGACTGATTCAACGAACGAATGGCGCGATGCACATTCACTTTCACCGCCGATTCCGACATGCCATGCTCGGCGGCGGTTTCTGCGACGGAAGCGCCCTCCAGCTTGATCTGTTCTACCAGCCGGCGCTTGGATGCGGGTAACTTCGCCAGAAGCCTGGACACGTCGCGCCGTGCGGCGGCGGCTTCGGTTTCGTCATGGCAGAACAGGTCGGCGGCTTCGTCCAGCGAAACGGTCGCGCGCCGCTTTGCCCGCCGGTATTCGTCGATCAGCTTGTAGCGCGCGATGCCATATACCCATGCCGTGAATGGCAGGCTGGGGTCGTAGGTTGCGCGCCGCGTGTGAATGGCAATCAAGGTTTCCTGTACTGCATCCTCTACGCCGCCTGAGTCGGACAGCCGGCGCGAAAAATAACTTCTCAGGTGCCGGGTCAGCGCCGTCAGCAGCATCCGGTAACTGGTGGCATCCCCTGCCAAGGCGGCCACCATCCAATCCCGGTATTGCGCCTCCTGGGCGATCAAGCACGGCTCCTTGGAAGAGGGTTCGCCAAATTCCTGCCGAAGTTACAGGAACCGGAGTTCCAATGTAACCCAAGGCGGCTCCGCGCGTTTTCAGCAGGAAGCCATAAGTGCCCCGCAAGGAGTAAGGCCCATGAAAAACCTGATTTTGGCCGCCACCGCCCTGTGCGCCCTGGCGCTGCCTGCCGCCGCGCAGACATACTATAGTGGCGCGGATACATATCCCAGCGCCGGCTATGTGGACGATCGCGGTTATTACAGTCCCTATAGCGACGCCTACGACCAAGGCTATCAGGATGCGATGCGCCGCCACTATGGCGAGGAGCGCGTGGCGGTCGAGGACGTCTATGTCGGCCCGCCCTTCGATCCGTACGGCCAGACGACGGCCGAGCGTCATCCGCTGCACGGCAAGTACAATTTCTCGATGGACGGCACCAGCAAGGTGGGCGGCTGGACTGCCGTGGGCCCCCACACAACCTGGGGCATGGCGGTAGGCAGCGCGGCCGGCGGTTCGACCGGCGGTGTCTATTCGACAGGCCCGTAACGGCAAGGCCGGGCAGATCGGGCACCGTCTCGCGGCATGCGAGGCGGCGCTTCTATTTCACCCTCTATTTCACCCCGGCGCTTTCGAGAATCTCGGCGATCTGCTCGCGGCCTTCCCGGCTGTGCATCCAGTTCTCGGCCGCGGACTGGGTGGGAAATTGCAGCGGCACCTTGTGTGGCTTGTTGCGCCCCGGCACCGGGATCAGCACCTCGAAGGTTCCGGCGAAGCGGACATCCTTGGTTTCGGCGGCATAGGGGGGTGCCAGCTGGCTTTTTCTCTTGTCTTTCATGCTGCCCATGGCCCGAGCCCTCCGTCTTGCAGGCGGCTGTCTAGCACTTCCGCCCCTCAGGAGGCATCCCGTTTCTTGCGGCCGATTCCCAGTTTCTCGCGCCACAGCCGGGCGGGGATCTCCTCCACCTGGCCTTCGGGCAGGTGGCCGAGCTGGAATGGCCCATAGGAGGTGCGGATCAGCCGCGCCACCTTCAGGCCCAGGCTTTCCATCACCCGCTTGACCTCGCGGTTCTTGCCTTCCTTCAGGCTGACGCGGGCCCAGGCATAGACCCCCTTGGCGCGCTCCAGGTCGGCGATGATGGGACCGTATTTCACCCCGTCGATGACGGTGCCTTCCGCCAGCCGGTCCAGTTCGGCCTGGGTCACCTTGCCGAACAGGCGCACGCGATAAACGCGCGTCCAGCCGGCGGCGGGCATCTCCATGCGCCGCGCGATGTCGCCGTCATTGGTCAGCAGCAGCAGGCCTTCGGAGTTGAAGTCCAGCCGACCCACCGATACGACCCGGCCCATCGACTTGGGCAGGCCGGCGAAGACGGTCGGCCGGCCCTTTTCGTCCTTGTGGGTGGTCACCAGCCCGGACGGCTTGTGGTAGCGCCACATGCGCGCTGCCTCCGGCTGGGCAAGCGGCTTGTCATCGACCGAGACGAGGTCGTTTTCCGTGACGTTCAGGGCGGGGGAGGTGACCAGCTCGCCGTTCAGCTTCACCCGGCCCTCGCCGATCAGCTTTTCGGCATCGCGGCGCGAGCAGATGCCGGCCCGGGCTATGACCTTTGCAATGCGGTCGCCCTCATGGGCACGGGCCTTGGGCTTTTCTGGCTTTTTGGGAGGGGGCACGCTAACTCCTGCTGCCATGGACGATCAGCAAGCCATAGCACTGGCGCTGGAAGAAGCGAAAGCGGCAGCCGGGCGCGGCGAGGTGCCGGTGGGCGCGGTTCTGCTGGCGGCGGACGGATCGCTGCTGGCCAGGGCCGGAAACCGCATCCTGGAGCGCAGGGATCCTACCGCCCATGCCGAGATGGAAGTGATGCGGGCGGCGGCGGCGGCGCTCGGCAATGAGCGGCTGTCGGGCACCACGCTTTACGCCAGCCTGGAGCCTTGCGCGATGTGCGCGGGCGCGATGAGCCTGGCGCGGGTGGCGCGGCTGGTGTTTGCCGCCGAGGATCCCAAGGGCGGGGCGATCCTGAATGGTCCACGCTTTTTCGAGCAGCCGACCTGCCATCACCGCCCGGTGGTGGCGCGGGCAGGGGACGCGGTGGCGGCGGGCGATGTGCTGCGCGCGTTTTTCCGGGCAAGGCGGACGTAAGCGGCAGCCCGGCGTCGGCCAGGCGTATCATCTGGCGGGCGTGGCGCCGGAACCGCCGCACGATCCGCGCGACCTGCCGGGGGGACAAGGTGTGGACAGGGCGCGCCGCGTTGCGGTTGCCTGGCTGGCCGCCGCGGCGGCGAAACAGCGGATGGACGGGCGCGGGACGAATCTTCGTTTGCGCCATTTTCGCTAACCCCCCTCCCCATCGCCGCTGGACACGGTGTTGATACGCTCGACGGTGATGTGCTGGCGGTGCTGGCCCGCGCCGCCGCCGCGCAGGCGGGCGATCGAGTCGCCCACCTGGGCCCCGGTCTGGACGATCTCCATCGCGCTTCTGAGATATTGCACGCGCCAGGAATCGCTGTCGGCGGCGGCCGCGGCGGGCAGCACCAGGGTGCGGACCATTTCCTGGCACTGGACGATCAGGGCCTGGAGCTGGGCTTCGGTCTTGTCGTGTGTCGTGTCGATCGGCTTTTTCATGCCGCCAGTATGGCGCGCATGACGGACAGGTGGATTGGCGCGCGCATCGCAACGGGCCTGTCCCACCGCCATGTGGTTGTCGCGGCGGGCAAAAATATTTTCCCGCACCGCGTGGACAGCGCTTGGCCGCCTGGGTCGCGTGAACCCAGGCGGCGCGCATCCTATCCCATGGACCGATTCAGTGACGCGAGTGCTGTGTCGATCCGCGCGAACTGGTCCGATGTGATCAGCTCTTTCAACATCGCCTGGAAGCGCGGATGGACCGCGCCGGAAATGATGTATTGCCAGCGATAGGCGGCCAAAAAGTGGTCAACCAACCCATCCGCTTCCTGGTCTGCGATCAGCCTCCCGCAATTGATGGCGAAATAGTTCACGTCAGCCCTGGCCTGCGCCTGCAGCATCCCGTCAATCGCCCCGACCAGGGCGATAAAATCGTCTACGCCACGGTCGCGCTCATCGTGTGTGAGAGATGCGTCGTGGCGTCTGAGTTCCAGCTCGTCAAGCACGACATGCTGGCATTCGTCCTTCCAATGGAACAGAAACACGTCCTTGAAAAGCGCCGACAGATTGTTGTCCGGCGCAATGCTTTGACGGTAGTGGTTCTGGACGAAAAGCTCGATGTGCAGCGTCAGGACCAGCACGGCCCATGTGGATTTTCCAAGCACCGCGTTCGCGACCTGGTTTGGATCGGGGTCGAACCGATAGCCCGCCGGCAGCACCGCGCCCATCATC
Source organism: Pseudomonadota bacterium (assembly GCA_048498895.1). Lineage (GTDB taxonomy): Bacteria > Pseudomonadota > Alphaproteobacteria > Micropepsales > Micropepsaceae > Rhizomicrobium. The sequence continues at coordinate 3,175 of JBEHXB010000059.1, read as the reverse complement.
GAGTCAATACGGCGAAACAACGACTGATGCTTCAGTTCCTCATCGCTGAAACGCACCAGGGCCTCGAGAGCGTCCTGATCTCCGAGCCAGTGCGAGCGCCCCATTTCCAACAGTTTGGCGGTAATGAAACGCTCGACCAGGCCAAAGATGTTCGCGTAGGTGCGGCCCTGGACTTGGCTCGCAAGGCGCTTTTCGGCCTCGGCAAGCGACGTATTCCGGTCCAGCAGCGTGAGTCCGTCAGGCAGGAATTTTCGCGTGATCTCAAACTGGCGGCCTCGGATGACATCGGCTTCGATGTCCCATCGCACGGCCTTGGAGGCCTTGACGCAGCGTGCGTACTTGTCTGTTTCGACCACCTGGACTCTTGCGTTCATAATCGCTCCTTATTTCTTTCAGGACGACAGCGGATTGGCCGGCCGGTGAAATTTGCATCGAACCAATATTGCTACCCACGGATATGGTCTATGATCGGGGCTCCGGAAAAGCTGTCCAAAGCTCCGGACGGGGTTTGGAATGGATGCCTTGTCGGATGTCCTCAGGGTCGCGCAGCTGAGCGGCGGCGTTTTTATGCGGGCGGAATTTTCTGCGCCCTGGTGTGTCGCCGCGCGAATGTCGCCGGACCTGTGCGCGCCATTTCTCAAGCACACCACGCATCTGGTCCCTTATCATTATGTGGTCGAAGGCGAGCTTTTTGCCTCCCTTGAGGACGGGGCGCCGACCTTGCTTCAAAATGGCGATCTGGTGCTTTTTCCCAGGAACGATATGCACTTGCTTGGCAGCGATCTCAGCAGGGAGCCCGTCATGGTGGGAGACATCATTTTTTCCCCGGAAGGCGATGGACTTCGCACCATCCGTCATGGGCTGGGCGGCACGACAACGCTGATGATTTGCGGCTATCTCGGCTGCGAGGCGGTTGCCGGCAATCCTGTTTTCGCGGCGTTGCCGCGGTTGCTCCGGCTCAGGGTCGACGAAGTGGGATCGGCGGAATGGATACGCTCCAATTTTCATTATGCCGCCAGCGAGGTAGCGCTGGGGCGTCCGGGATCCGATACCATTCTCGCCAAGCTGTCGGAATTGCTGTTCGTGGAAGCCGTGCGCCGCTATGTGGAAGCGCTCCCCGAGGGCCAGACGGGATGGCTGGGCGGCTTGCGCGATGGCGCGGTGGCGCGGGCTCTCGCGCTGATGCACAGTGAAATCACCCGGGATTGGAGCGTGGACGCACTTGGTCGTTCCGTGGGTGTCTCCCGCTCCGTGCTTGCGGAAAAATTTGTGCGCCTCATTGGGGTGGCGCCGATACAATATCTGACCAGATGGCGGATGCAGGTCGCCGCGCAATCGCTCAGGGAGACGAACGCTTCGCTCAGCCAGATCGCTGTTTCGGTTGGCTACGAGTCCGAAGCGGCATTCTCGCGTGCATTCAAGAGGGAATTTGGGGCTGCTCCGGCCGCATGGCGACGCGCCAGCCTCTCCAACAACGCATTCTTTGGCAAGCCTTCTTTCCGTTTTTGGCGCAAGGCAGGCGCGAAACCCTGATGGTCCGCAGTTTATCCTCCGGCTGCGCGAAGCGCGGATTTGGGGACGGGTCATGACGAAGGGGAAGGCGCGGCGGCGCAAATTATTTTTGCGGGCCGCGTGGTCAGGCCGGACGTTTCAGCCGCGAAACGCCGCGACGGCCTGCTTGTCCGCCTCTACCCGATAGAGAAGCATGAACAGCACCCCGCAGGCCAACGTCACCCCTGCCGATATCAGGATGGCGGGGGTGAAGGATGCGAAGTGCTGGAACACAACACCCATCAGGATGGGCGAGCCGATGCCGCCGACATTGCCGACGAAATTGACGAAGCCGCTGGCGAAGCCCACACCCCTTGGCCCGGCGATGTCGGCCGGTGTCGACCACATCGGTCCCAGGATCGCCATCACGAAGGCATAGCCCAGCGACATCGCCGTTACCGAGGCATAGAGGTCGGTGACGTTCACCGTCACGACCAGGGCAAGCGTGCCCAGCAGGAGCCCGGCAAAGATCACCATGCGGCGCGCCTTGACCGAATTCATGCCGCGATCGCACAGCCAGCGCACCAGCCGGCCGGCGCCCAGCACGGTGACGAGGGCGAAGACATAGGGCTCCATCGCCATGACGCCCATGCGCGTCAGCGACATGTGGTACTGCTCGACCAGATAGGTCGGGTACCAGGTCAGGAACATGAAATTGATGAAGTCCAGCCCGAAATTGGCGGCGCCCACCGCCCAGAGCGACGGGCGTTTGAGCAGCATGGCGATGAAGCCGGGCGGCATGGGGGCGTCTTCTTCCGGCACCTGGTCGTGGCGGATCCAGGCCAGCTCCTCGGCCGAAACGCGCGGGTCCTCCGCGGGATCGTCCCTGGTGTAGAAGTAGAACAGGGTCCCAAGCACGGCGGCGATCAGGCCGGTGATGATGAAGGCGGTCCTCCATCCCCAGAAGGCGATGATGAAAGCGACGATGGGCGGGGCGATGGCAGCGCCGATCACCAGCCCCAGATTCTGCAGCGACATGGCCTGGGAATATTCGATGCGGGGAAACCAGCGGGCGAGCAGAACCGAAGCGGCGGGCCAGGTAATGGCTTCGGCCAGGCCGAAGGGAATACGGAAGGCGATCCAGGCGCCGAACGAGGTCGCGGTCGTGGTCGCCACCAGAAGAAGGCACCACAGCCACATCGCCCACAGATAGGTGCGCCGGGGCTTCAGCCAAGCGGCGACGAAGCCGGCGGGAATCTGCGCCAGCGCATAGGACCAGGAAAAGGCACTGAGGATCAGTCCCAGTTCGGTCGGGGTCAGGTGCAGTTCGCGCTGCAGGGTGGGCGCGGCCACCGAGAGGTTTGTCCGGTCCAGATAGCTCACGGTCACGATCAGGAAGACCGCGAACATGACGTACCAGCGGACGCGTGTGGTGGTGGCTTTCATGGCGTCTTCCCCGAACCCCGGCTGCACTGTAGGGGGAATGCGTCGCGCCTGGCCAGCCTGATCCTCATGCTTCGGCAAGCTCAGCATGACGATTTCGGGGAATCATCACCCTGGGCTTGTCGAAGGGTGCAAGCCTTTCCGGATCAGAACCAGCCGGGCGAGAAGCCGGGAAATCCCAGCAGCAGCACTTCACGCGCGGCAATCAGGCCGATGCCGGCGCCGATCAGCACATCGGAGA
>JBEHXB010000058.1:0-10496 GCA_048498895.1 Pseudomonadota bacterium | reverse complement strand
TCCCATCCTGGGCGGCACCGGCCAGATCACCGGCAGCTTCTCGGTCCAGAGCGCCAACAACATGGCGATCCTGCTGCGCGCCGGCGCGCTGCCCGCGCCCCTGAAGATCCTGGAAGAGCGCACGGTGGGTGCCGAACTCGGCGCCGACTCGGTCAAGGCCGGCCGCTATTCGGCGATGGCGGGCCTGGCGCTGGTGGCGCTTTTCATGATCCTGCGCTACGGCCTGTTCGGCTTTTTCGCCGACGTGGCGCTGACCTTGAACGTGATCCTGCTGATGGCGGTGCTGACGCTGTTCGGCGCCACCCTGACCTTGCCGGGCATCGCCGGCATCGTGCTGACCATGGGCATGGCGGTCGATGCCAATGTGCTGATCTATGAGCGCATCCGCGAGGAGCAGAAGAACGGCCGTTCGATGCTGGCCTCCATCGACACCGGCTTTCGCCGCGCCATGGCCACCATCATCGACGCCAACATGACCCACCTGATCGCCTCGCTGATCCTGTTCGAGCTGGGCCAGGGGCCGGTGCGCGGCTTTGCCGTCACCCTGGGTGTGGGCATCATCACCTCCTTCTTCACGGCGGTGATGGTCACGCGGCTGATCGTGATTACCTGGCTGAATGCCGCGCGGCCGCGCAGGCTGACCATCTGACTTGGCGCCGCACGCGGCCCTCGATAGCGCCCTGGCCAACAGGCTTGCCGGCACACTTCGCGTTGCCGATCCCGACCGCTATTTCACCAGCCTGTTCGCGCCGGCGCCGCTGCGCCCGCATCTGACGGCGCTGTACGCCTTCAACGCCGAGGTGGCGCGGGTGGCGGAAAATGTGCGCGAGCCGATGCTGGGCGCGATCCGGCTGGAATGGTGGCGAGAGGCGGCGGAGGGCGCGGCAAGGGGAAGGCCCCGCAACCACGACGTCGCCAAGGCGCTGGCGGAACTGTTCGCGCACCATCCCGTGCCGTTAAGCGATCTGGAGGCAATCATCGCCGCGCGCGCCTTCGATTCGTCGGCCGAACGGTTCGCCGATTTCGCCGCGCTGGAGAGCTATCTGGACGCGACCAGCGGCGCGCTGATGCGGATTGCGGCCACGATCCTGGGCGGCGATCCGGGGCGCGTGAAGGATGCGGGGCTGGCTTATGGCCTGACCGGAATCCTGCGTTCGCTGGCTTTTCACAACGGCCGGCACAAGCTCTACCTGCCGCTGGACCTGTTGTCTGCGATCGATGTGTCGCCGGAGGAATTCTTCCATCTGGAGCGGGGCGAACCTCGGCGGGCCGCGGCGGTACGCCAGACCGCCTTGCGGGCGCGCGACCACTTCCTGGCGGCGCGGCGCGCACCCAGGGCAGGCGCGGCGCTGGCCGCAATCCTGCCGGCATCGCTTGTCCCAGTCTATTTGCGCAATCTGGAAAAGCCGCGCGACGTGCCGATTCATCGCAGGCAGATGGCGATGTTGAGCGCGGCGATGAAGCGGCGGCTATGATCTGCCGCCGATCTCGGCTTCAGCCCTCCACTTCTCCAGTTTCCAGGCCGCTTTCGCCGGCCGCGCCGCGGGGCTCGCCGCTCTTGTACTTCACATTGCCGTGGCTGACCCGCCGCCATTCCTTCAACTGCTGCTGGGCGGTGGCGAAGGCTTCCTCCAGGACGGCATAGACGTCGTTGTCCGCTTTCTTGTACCCGTTGTGGTTGAGGCCCCGACTGACCACGATCTCCTTGCCCGGCACGCGCAGCACGATATGCACGTCCGGCTGGTTGCCGACCGCCTTCTGGCTCTTGTGCGGGAATTCGATTGTCACCCGGCAACCCACAATGTGGTCGTGGAATTGTTCCAGCCGCGATACATGGCCGTTTACCGCCGTTTTCAGCGCGTCGGAGGGTTCGATGTTGTGGAAGGAAAGCTCGAGGGGAATGTCCATACGGGTATCCATACGCTTGCTTCATCTGAAAACGTATGGATTGGGGGTCGGTTTCGCCAGTCCCCCGGTACATATTTACTGCTCGTTATTCGGCGGCGTCGCGGTTTTGCGGCTGCAGCCAGGCGTTAATATCGTCCAGCGCCCGGCGCGCCATGGCCTGCTTGCGGTCCTTGCCCCGAATGCGGCCCGAGTTGGGCAGGTCGGGAAACAGGCCGAAATTGACATTCATGGGCTGGAAGGTGCGCGCATCCGCGCCGCCGGTGATATGGGACAGCAGGGCGCCGAAGGCGGTGGTGGGGGGCGGCGGCAAAGTTGCCCGCCCGGCAAGTTCGCCGGCCGCAAAGCGCCCGGCCAAAAGGCCAATGGCGGCGCTTTCGACATATCCTTCCACACCCGTCACCTGGCCGGCGAAGGAAATGTGTGGATGCGATCTCAGCCGCAATTGCCCATCCAGCAGTCGCGGCGAATTGATGAAGGTGTTGCGATGAAGGCCGCCAAGCCGCGCGAACTGGGCGCCGGCAAGGCCGGGAATGGTGCGGAAGATGCGCACCTGCTCGCCATGTTTCAGCTTGGTCTGGAAGCCCACCATGTTCCAAAGTGTTCCCAGCGTATTGTCCTGGCGCAGTTGCACAACCGCGTAGGGTCGCATGCCGGTGCGCGGATCGGCCAGGCCCACGGGTTTCATGGGCCCGAAGCGTAGCGTGTCCTCGCCGCGCGATGCCATCACCTCTATGGGAAGGCAGGCTTCAAAATAGGGCGTGGATTTTTCCCATTCCTTGAAGTCCGTCTTTTCGCCCGCCACGAGGTCGGCGACGAAGGCTTTGTATTGCGCTTCGTCCAGGGGCAGGTTGATGTAGTCGGCATCGCCGCCGCCGGGGCCCTGCTTGTCATAGCGCGACTGGAACCAGGCGATCGAAAAGTCGATCGACTCCCGGTGCACGATGGGCGCGATGGCGTCGAAGAAAGCCAGATGCTCTTCGCCGGTGGCCTGGGCGATGGCCTGGGCAAGCGCGGGCGAGGTGAGCGGGCCGGTGGCAATGATGGTGCGGCCCCATTCGGGCGGGGGCAGCATCTCTACCGCTTCCCGCGCCACCGTGATGCGCGGATGGTCCGTGATGGCCCGGGTAATGGCGGCGGAGAAGCCGTGCCGGTCCACTGCCAGCGCGCCGCCCGCCGGCAGCTTGTGGGCATCGGCCGCACGCATCACCAGCGAGCCGGCGCGGCGCATTTCCTCGTGCAGCAGGCCCACCGCATTGTTCAGCGCGTCGTCCGAGCGCAAGGAGTTGGAACAGACAAGTTCGGCCAGCGAATCAGTCTGGTGGGCGAATGTGGCGCGGGTGGGCCGCATCTCGTGCAGAACGACCTGGGCGCCCGCTTCAGCCGCCTGCCATGCCGCTTCCGAGCCCGCCAGGCCGCCGCCGATGATGTGAAGGTTCTTCGTCATTCCAAAGGGCTGTAGCAAATCGGTGGTAAGGGCGCGAACCGGACAAAATTCCTAGCGGGAAATGGCCAAATCATGGTCCAGTTTAACCCTTTGATCGCCGCCATCGGGTGATGCTGCGCTACAGGCATGTCCGGCCGGCGAGGGTGGCAAAAAGGTATTGAAGGAACGGCAGGATACGGATGACAGGGCGCGGGCACGGCGCCTATAGTTCGTCAAAAGGAATGAAGAACATGGCCGACACCGGTAAGGGAACCAATTACGCAAGGCTGGCGCTGGGGGCCGGCATTCTGGCCGCTGCCGCGATCGGCGTGGCGGCGTTCGTGCCGCGCCGCAAGCTTGCCTTTGTGACTGAACCGCTGGCCGACCTGGCCCGCGCCCCGGTTGTGGCCGCCGTCACCGCCTGGGCGTTGGGGCTGTGGCATGACGCCACCGCCCCGCAGGCACCCGTGTTCGACGATCTGCGCCCGTTTGATGAGTTTTGAGTTCTAAGGGCACCTGATGTCGCGTCTGTCCGTCGTTGCGATCATTCGCGATGCTTATCTTTTCTCCATTCACCATCTGGGCGCGGTCATTGGCCTGATCTGGGTGCCGATGCTGCTGTCCACGGTGATGGGCTTCTTCACCTTCCAGCGCTACTACAATGACCTGATCGATGCCCTGGCCACCGGCAATGCCGCCAGCCTGGGGCCTTCCATCCTGATGATGCTGGGCTATCTGGTGGCCGCGCTGCTGCTTTATGCGGTGATGCTGGTGTCGGTGGTGCAGCTGGCGCTGGGCACGCGCCAGGGCGGGGCGGTGTTTCATTTCTCCTTCGGCGCGCTGGAATGGCGCATGTTCCGCGCCCTGGCCGGGCTTGTGGGGCTGGGGATCCTGCTGATGCTCACGGTGATCGTGATCGGCAATCCGCTGCTGACCTTGCTGGGCGGGGGGCATGTGGGCGAGGCCCAGGCCGGCTATCTGCTGATGCTGGCGCTGTATGGATTGCTGGTAGCCGTGGCGCCGCGCTTCCTGATGCTGTTGCCGGCGGTGGCGGCGGCCGAGACGGCCCCGCCGCTGCGCCGCTGCTGGAGCCTTTCGGCGGGAAATTTCTGGCGCCTGCTGGCGGTATTGATGGCGATCTTCTTGCCGGTGCTGCTGATCGCCTCGGTGGCGGAGACGCTGCTGGCAGGCCCGGCCCCGGCCCTGAACACCAGCAGCGACAAGATGCTGATGCTGTCGGGCCTGATGCGCGCGCGCCAGGTGCTGCCGCTGATGAGCGGGCTGAGCTTCCTGTTCTCCCCGGTTTTGATCGCGCTGTTCTGCAGCGCCAGCGTTTCCGCATGGCGGGTGCTGAACGGAGAGACAGAGGCCGCAAACGGCCTGATTATTCCGCCGCCCTGAGCTTCTTCGCCGGCGCCCTGGCCTTCAGCAGCGGCTTCAGGTACCGGCCGGTATAGGACCGGGCCACCTTCACCACGTCTTCCGGCGTACCCTGGGCGACGATCTCCCCGCCGCCGTCACCGCCTTCCGGCCCCAGGTCGACAATCCAGTCCGCGGTCTTGATGACTTCCAGATTGTGTTCGATCACCACCACGGTGTTGCCGTTGTCGACCAGCTCATGCAGCACTTCCAGCAGCTTCCTGACGTCGTGGAAGTGCAGGCCCGTCGTGGGCTCGTCCAGGATGTAGAGCGTTCTGCCCGTGGCGCGCCGTGACAGCTCCTTGGACAGCTTCACGCGCTGGGCTTCGCCGCCCGAAAGCGTCGTGGCCTGCTGGCCGACCGAGATATAGCCCAGACCGACGCGCTTCAGCGTCTCCAGCTTCTCGGCGATGGAGGGCACCGCCTTGAACAATTCGGCGCCGGCTTCCACCGTCATGTCCAATATGTCGCTGATCGACTTGTCGCGGAACTTCACTTCCAGCGTCTCGCGGTTGTAGCGCTTGCCCTTGCAGACGTCGCACTGGACGTAAACGTCGGGCAGGAAGTGCATCTCGATCTTGATCACGCCGTCGCCCTGGCAGGCTTCGCAGCGTCCGCCCTTGACGTTGAAGCTGAAGCGGCCAGGGGCATAGCCGCGTGCCTTGGACTCCGGGAGCTCGGCGAACCAGTCGCGGATGGGCGTGAAGGCGCCGGTATAGGTGGCGGGATTGGAACGCGGCGTGCGTCCGATCGGGCTCTGGTCGATGTCGATGACCTTGTCCAGGAATTCCAGCCCCTCGATGCGGTCATGCGGGGCCGGATGCTCGCGCGCCTGGGTGAGCTTTCGCGCCGCCGCCTTGTACAGCGTCTCGATCGTCAGGGTCGATTTTCCGCCGCCCGAAACGCCGGTGACGCAGGTGAGCGTGCCCAGCGGGATCGCGGCGCTGACGTTCTTCAGATTGTTGCCGCGCGCGCCCACGATCTTCAGCCAGCGATTGTGCACGGCCTTGCGCCGCTTTTCCGGCACGGCGATGAACTCCACGCCGTTGAGATATTTCCCGGTCAGGCTTTTCTTGTTGGCCATGATCTGGGCCGGAGTGCCTTCGGCGATGATATGGCCGCCATGAACGCCCGCGCCGGGGCCCATGTCGATCACATGGTCCGCGGTGCGGATCGCGTCCTCGTCATGCTCGACCACCAGAACCGTGTTGCCCATGTCGCGCAGGCCCTTGAGCGACTCCAGCAGCTTGCCGTTGTCGCGCTGATGCAGGCCGATGGAGGGCTCGTCCAGCACATAGAGGACGCCGGTCAGGCCCGAACCGATCTGCGAGGCCAGGCGGATGCGCTGGCTTTCGCCGCCCGACAGAGTGCCGGACGAACGCGCCAGGGTGAGGTAATCCAGTCCCACATTGTTGAGGAATTTCAGGCGGGCGCGGATCTCCTTCAGGATGCGGCCCGCGATCTCCTGCTGCTGCCGGTTCAGCTTTTTGTCGATGTCCCGGAACCAGGCATCGGCATCGCGGATCGACTGCTCGCAGACCTGCCCCACATGCAGGCCGCCGATCTTCACCGCCAGCGCTTCGGGCTTGAGGCGATAACCCTTGCAGACCTCGCACGGCGCCTCGGCCTGGTAGCGTTCCAGCTCTTCCTGCATCCAGGCGCTTTCGGTCTCCTCAAAGCGGCGCTCCATGTTGGGGATGACGCCTTCGAATTCCTTTTTGGTGTCGTAACGGCGCATGCCGTCGTCATAGGTGAACTTGATCACCTCGTCGCCCGAGCCGTGCAGGATCACCTGCCGCGCCTTTTTCGGCAGGTCCTCCCAGGCGTCGTTCATCGAGAATTTGTAGTGCCGCGCCAGCGCTTCCAGGGTTTGCAGGTAATAAGGCGAGGAGGATTTGGCCCAGGGCGCGATGGCGCCTTTCTTCAAGGACAGGCTCTCGTCGGGCACCACCAACGCTTCGTCGAAATAGTTCTGCACCCCCAGCCCGTCGCATTCCGGGCAGGCGCCATGGGGATTGTTGAACGAGAACAGGCGCGGCTCGATCTCGGATATCGTGAAGCCGGAAACCGGGCAGGCGAATTTCGACGACAGCAACATCTGCCTGGGGCTGCCGTCCTTTTCCTTCTCGTCGGCGAATTCCACGATCAGCAGGCCATCGGCCAGGCCCAGCGCCGTCTCGATGGAATCGGGCAGGCGGTTGCCGATGTCCGGCTTGACCACAATGCGGTCCACCACGATCTCGATATCGTGCTTGAGCTTCTTGTCCAGCGCCGGCGTGGCGCCGATGTCGTAGAATTTCCCGTCCACCTTGGCGCGCAGAAAACCCTTCTTCTGCAGGTCGGCCAGTTCCTTGCGGTATTCACCCTTGCGGCCGCGCACGATGGGGGCGAGCAGGTAAAGCCGGGTTCCCTCGGGAAGGGCGAGAACCCGGTCGGCCATCTGGCTGACGGTCTGGCTTTCGATGGGAAGGCCGGTGGCGGGCGAATAGGGCACGCCCACCCGCGCGAACAGAAGGCGCAGATAGTCGTAGATTTCCGTGACGGTGCCCACGGTCGAGCGCGGATTTTTGGACGTGGTCTTCTGCTCGATCGAGATGGCGGGCGACAGACCCTCGATATGGTCCACGTCCGGCTTCTGCATCAGTTCCAGGAACTGGCGGGCATAGGCCGACAGGCTTTCGACATAGCGCCGCTGGCCCTCGGCATAGATGGTGTCGAAAGCCAGGCTCGACTTGCCGGAGCCGGAAAGACCCGTCAGCACCGTAAGGGTGTCGCGCGGAATTTCGACATCGACGTTCTTGAGATTGTGCTCGCGGGCGCCGCGGATGGAGATGTTCTTGAGCATGGAAGCAGCCGAGATGGGGATGGAACCGGTGTTACGCAAGAAGGCCGTCTTGGGGCGCACATTAGTTGGGGATTGACTCGAATCTGACTAGAACATAATAGGAACAAACATGCTATGCCCAATGCATAGTGTCGCGGCGGGGCCTATGGTCCGGCGGAAAAGGGAGACATGGGCAATGGCCGGCAGCGTCAACAAGGTGATTTTGGTGGGCAATCTGGGCAAGGACCCGGAAGTGCGCCGCATGACCAGCGGCGAGCCGGTGGTGAACCTGTCGGTGGCCACCTCGGAAACGTGGCGCGACAAGGCCAGCGGCGAACGCAAGGAAAAGACCGAATGGCACCGCGTGGTGATCTTCAACGAGAACCTGGCCAAGGTTGCCGAGCAGTACCTGAAGAAGGGCTCGAAGGTCTATCTGGAAGGATCGCTGCAGACCCGCAAATGGACCGACAAGGACGGCCAGGACAAATATTCCACCGAAGTGGTGCTGAACCGGTTCAACGGCACGCTGGTGATGCTGGACGGGCGCAGCGGCGGTGGCGGCGGCGGCGAGGTGGGCTTTGGCGGGGGCGCGCGCGAACAGCCGGCCAGCTTCCAGCGCGATGAACTGGACGACGAAATTCCATTCTAGCGGGTGCTGACCGAAGGCCTTTTGCCAGGCTTGCCCCGGGATCATTTCCGGGGGCAAAATCTACAGTCGGATCAATGTCTTGTGATGCCCGCCGGGCCGGCCATTTTGCTGGCTTTCGCGGCGTCAAAAATGCTACAAAAACCGGCCAATTCGAGTCCCGTTCTCCCGGCCTTCCGGGATCAGGGCCGGGGACTTTCGAGGACTGTTTTTGAGCGACGAATCCGAGATCAAGCCGCCGCCGCCGGAAGGCGGGCAGCCCGCAGCATCCATTGCCGTCGAAGACGAGCTGAAACGCTCCTATCTCGACTACGCGATGAGCGTGATCGTGCAGCGGGCGCTGCCTGATGCACGCGACGGCCTCAAGCCCGTGCACAGGCGCATTCTCTATTCGATGCACGAGAACGGCTATGACTGGAACAAGGCCTATCGCAAGTCGGCCCGCGTGGTCGGTGACGTCATCGGCAAATATCATCCCCACGGCGACCAGTCGATCTATGACGCCCTGGTGCGCATGGCGCAGGATTTCTCCATGCGCGCCCCGCTCATCGACGGGCAGGGCAATTTCGGCTCGGTAGACGGCGATCCGCCGGCGGCAATGCGCTACACCGAAGTGCGCCGTGCCCGTCTCGCCCATTTCCTGACCGAGGACATCGACAAGGAGACGGTCGATTTCCGCGACAATTATGACGGCACCGAGCGGGAGCCGACGGTCCTGCCCTCGCGCTTCCCCAATCTTCTGGTCAACGGTTCGGCCGGTATTGCCGTGGGCATGGCGACCAACATTCCGCCCCACAATCTGGGCGAGGTGATCGATGCCTGCCTGGCCTATATCGAGGACCCTTCGATCAACCTGGAGCGGCTGACCGACATCGTGCCGGGACCGGACTTTCCCACCGGCGCGCTTCTGATCGGCAAGCAGAATGCCCGTGCCGCGCTGGCGCGGGGCCGCGGCTCGATCCTGATGCGGGCGCGCTGCGCGGTTGAGGAGGTCCGCAAGGACCGCGATGCCATCATCGTCACCGAGCTGCCCTATCAGGTGAACAAGGCGGTGCTGATGGAACGCATCGCCGAACTGGTGCGCGACAAGCGGATCGAAGGCATTTCCGATATCCGCGACGAAAGCGACCGCAGCGGCATGCGCATGGTGATCGAGCTGAAGCGCGACGCCTCAAGCGAGGTGGTGCTGAACCAGCTCTACCGCTTCTCCGGCCTGCAGCAGAGCTTCGGCGTCAACATGCTGGCGCTCAATGACGGCCGCCCGGTTCAGATGAACCTGAAGGAGATGATCGCCTCCTTCGTGGGCTTCCGCGAGGAAGTGGTCACCCGCCGCACCAAGTTTGAGCTCAACAAGGCGCGCGACCGCGGCCATATTCTGGTGGGCCTGGCGGTGGCGGTGGCCAATATCGACGAGGTCATCCGCCTCATCCGCGCCGCGCCGGACGCCGGCGCGGCGCGCGAACAATTGATGGCGCGCGACTGGCCCGCCGCCGACGTGGCGCCGCTGGTCAAACTGATCGCCGATCCCCGGCACAAGATGGAGGAAGCGGGCACCATTCGCCTGTCGGAAGAACAGGCCCGCGCCATCCTCGACCTGCGACTGCAGCGCCTGACGGCGCTGGGCCGTGACGAAATCAACGACGAGGCCCAGAAGCTGGGCCTGGCCATTGCCGACTATCTGGACATCCTCTCCAGCCGCGGCCGCCTGCTGACCATCATCAGGGACGAGCTGGCGGAGATTCGGGAGGCCTTCGCCACCCCGCGCAAAACCGAACTGATCGACGCCGACGTCGAGATCGAGGATGAGGCGCTGATCGAGCGCGAAGAGGTCGCCGTCACCGTCACCCATGCGGGCTATATCAAGCGCACGCCCCTGGCCGAGTATCGGGTGCAGGGCCGCGGCGGCAAGGGCCGCTCGGGCATGGCGACGCGGGACGAGGATTTCGTGACCTCCCTGTTTGTCGCCTCCACGCATGCCTGGCTGCTTTTCTTCTCCTCCACCGGCATGGCCTACAAGCTCAAGGTCTGGCGCCTGCCCGAGGCACGCATCGCGGGCAAGGGCAAGGCGATGGTCAATCTCCTGCCGCTGTCGGAGGGCGAGCGCATCACCACCATCCTGCCGCTGCCGGAAGACGAGGGCGAATGGGAGAAGCTGAATGTGGTGTTCGCCACCCGTTCGGGCGATGTTCGCGACGTGTGCGCGCACGTATCGATGATGAGCCAGATGGAGGACTTCTCGAAGGGCATCCTCGATCTGCGGCGCGTCGTGTTCGACG
>JBEHXB010000057.1:0-10603 GCA_048498895.1 Pseudomonadota bacterium | reverse complement strand
GTCAGAAGCGCCTTCGCAGCCCGCAAGGTCGCCTATCTGGTCGCCGACTGGACCAACCAGGACCCGGCGATCACCCAACTGCTGAAGGACAACGGCCGCTCGGGTGTGCCGCTGTACCTTTATTATGCGCCGGGCGCACAGCGGCCCGTGATCCTGCCGCAGATCCTCACCGAAGGCAGCGTGATGGCCGCGCTGGGCAGCTAGTTATTTCTTCGCCTTCCCGCGAGGTGTCTTTTTGCGGTCATCCGCCACGTCGGCATCGGGGGCGGCCGCCGCTTCGCTCTCGCGGCCGGGCGGCGCTCCGACAATATGGTTGCCGCCCGAGTAGGAGGGCGGGTCGCTGGCGGGGAAGGTATCCTTCATCTGCTGGTCGATCTTGTCCTCCCGCCTGGAGGCCTTCCTGTCTGGCTCGTCCGTCTTTCCGGTCATCGCGCGCCTCTAGATGTGGGTTTGGGTGAACAGGTGGGGGAACAGGCCGACCAGACCGACGAAAATCAGATAGATCGCAATCAGGTAGTTGAGCAGCCGCGGCACGATCAGGATCAGGATGCCGATCAGGAGCGCGACCAGGGGCTGAATCAGGATGATGTCCATATGCATGGGAAAATCGCCTTTCCTGAAATCTCGCAGTTGAGAACGCCCAAGCCCCGGCGAAGGTGGCATCGCTGCGGCAGCAGGGCATAAACTTTCGGGGAAACAGGGGCTTGGGCGCCCGCCCATGCGGCGGCAAGGCGCTGGCCCGGGGCGCCCCGGCATGGTTATCTCGCCCGCCCATGAGCCTTTTTTCCCTGTTTCGCGGCCTGGCTGGGCCACCCAGAATGGCCGGTAACATCCTTGTTGCCTTCGCCAGCCAGACCGGCGCCGCCGAAGCCATCGCCTGGCGCAGCGCCAACGCCCTGATCGGGGCGGGCCGCTTTGTGCGCGTGGCGCCGCTGGGCGGTCTGGATCCCGCCGCGCTGGCCGAGGCCGGCACGCTGCTGGTGGTCACCAGTACCTATGGCACCGGCGAAGCGCCGGATTCGGCGCATGCCTTCGTGCGCCGCCATATGGGTGCGCGCGCCGATTTCTCCGGCGTCAGCTTTGCGGTGCTGGCGCTGGGCGACCGCAAATATGACGCCACCTTCTGCCAGTTCGGCAGGGGGCTGGACCGCTGGCTGGCGCAAGGCGGCGGCCGGCGGCTGTTCGATGTGGTTTGCGTGGACGGCGACGATGACGATGCCGCCATGTCCCGATGGTGCGAGCATCTCTCGCGGCTGGGCGCCAAATGCAGCGCCGAACGCCTGATGCCCGGTGCGCCGCAGGATTGGATCCTGGCCGAACGCCAGCTGCTCAATCCCGGCAGCGCGGGGGGCGAGACATGGAGCGTAAGGCTCACCCCGAAGAAGCCGGCGCATCTGTCCTGGATCGCGGGCGACATTGCCGAAGTGTGGCCGCGCAACGATCCCGCACAGGTGGAGGCGTTCATCGCCCGTCATGCGCTGGATGGCGCCACCCTGTTCAAGTGGAAGGGCCACTGGACGGCGCTGGCCGCGATCCTGGCGATGAGCCGCCTGCCGGCCGATCACGAGGTTGCAGGCATCTCGGTGCAGTGGCTGGTGGACCGGCTGGAGTGGCTGGGCAGCCGCGAATATTCCATCGCCTCCTTGCCGGAGGACGGGCACATGGAGCTTCTGGTGCGCAAGGCGGTGAAGGACGACGGCAGCCTGGGGTTGGGTTCGGGCTGGCTGACCGGGATCTGCCCGGTGGGCGGGACGGTGTCGCTGCGCATCAGGCCCAATCCAAATTTTCGTTCGCCGGGCGACGTGCCCGTGATCCTGATCGGCGCGGGGACCGGAATGGCGGGCTTGCGCGTGCATCTGAAGCACCGCGCGCAGAAGGGGCGCAAGCAGTCCTGGCTGCTGTTTGGCGAGCGCGGACCGGGCGACCTCTATTATGCCGATGAGATCGCTGCCTGGCAGGCCGACGGCACCCTGGCGCGCGCCGATCTCGTCTTCTCGCGCGGGCAGCCGGCGCGCCGTTACGTCCAGCATCTGGTGGCCGAGGCCGGCGAGGTTGTCCGCGAATGGGTAATGACGCGGGGCGCGGCGATCCTGGTATGCGGCGGCGTGGAGATGGCAGCGGGCGTGCAGGATGCGCTTGCCGCCATCCTGGGCGAAGAGATGCTGGAGTCCATGACCCAGGACGGCCGCTATCGGCGCGACATCTATTAGTGGTGCGCCCCCGTCCGGCTGCTTCGCAACTCTTGTGACATTATCAAGGCGCTTAAGACCTGATTAACCATGTCGGCGCAAGTCTCGTTGGGCATAACGGATGCTGGTTGCTGGGATCAGGCAGGCCGTTCTCGCGGTGGAACATGCCAACGGTCATTCGCCTCGCCAAGGATGCTTCGCCCGGAAATAACCTCGATTTTTCGGGCCTTTTTGACGCGGTCCCCGAACCGGTCGCCTATTTCGGACCGGATCGAAAGCTCAGCGCGTGCAATCGGCGATTCCGCGAACTGTTTCCGGTCGTGGTCGAGGAGAGGCTGCTGCAGTGCCTGCCGCCGGAAAGCGGCACCAGTTTCGCTTCCACCGCGGTGCCGACCATATCCGGTTTGGCACCATCTTATCGTTGCCCGGATTTCGTCATCGGCGGCCAGCGCCTTCAACCGCAGGCACTTTCGCTGGCCGATGGCGGCATGCTGGTCAGCTTCGAGAATGTCGAACCGCCGCCCGGAATAGAGGAGCGGTACCGGCGCACCATCGACGACTTGCGCGCGCAGGTCGTCGCCGCCGAGAAAGCCCGGCACGAGGCGCAGCAGAAGGCTTCCGGCCGCAAGAACACGCTCATCGCCACCAGCCATGAGCTGCGCACGCCGCTGAACGCCATTCTGGGCTTCGCCGAGATGCTCAAGAAGGAGATGTTCGGGCCGCTGGGTCACGAGCGCTACCGCGAATATGCTTCCATCATCCATGAAAGCGGCAGTTACCTGCTGAGCCTGATCGACGACCTTCTGGACCTGGCGCGACTGGATGCGGGCAAGTCGGACCTGAACCTGGATCGGGTCGAGGTGCTGAAGGTGATCCTGGACTGCGTCAAGACGATGGAGCCGCTGGCGGCGCGCGCGCATCTGGGCATTTCGGTGCATATCTATGATGGCATCACCCAGATCGTGGGCGACGACATGCGGCTTCACCAGATGGTGCTCAACCTGTTGTCCAACGCGGTCAAGTTCACCAAGCCGGGCGGCGAGATCAGCATCGAGGTCTTTCGCAAGGGCGCCAATGCGGGCATTTCGGTTTCCGACTCCGGGATGGGCCTCAGCGCGGACGACATAGCGCGTGTGCTCAAGCCCTTCGAGCAGACCGATGCGGGGCGCAAGGCGCACGGCACCGGCCTGGGCCTGCCCCTGACGCGGGAGCTGGCATTGGCCCATGGCGGCGAACTGATGATGGAAAGCGCGGTGGGCGCGGGGACCACCATCACCATCCTTCTTCCCATCGACGGTCCCAGGCAGGCCCGGACGCTCGAGGCCGACGCCCGCCCGCTGTCCGCCTAGGCGGCATCCATGACCTGCCGCACGGCCGGATGGGTGATGCGTCCGGCCTTGACGTTCAGCCCGTCGCGAAGATGCGGATCGGCGGCAAGCGCGGCATCGACGCCCGCCTGCGCCATGCGCAGCACGAAGGGCAGGGTGACGGCGGTCAGCGCATAGGTGGAAGTGAGCGGGGCCGCGCCGGGCATGTTGGCGACGCAGTAATGGATGATGCCGTCCAAAGTGAAGGTGGGATGATCGTGCGTGGTGGGATGGCTGGTCTCGAAACAGCCGCCCTGGTCGATGGCCACGTCCACCAGTACGGCGCCGGGCTTCAACAGCGGCATGTCCTCGCGCCGGATCAGCTTGGGAGCGGCGGCGCCGGCGACCAGCACGCAGCCGATCACGGCGTCGGCCTGCGGCAGGAAATCCAGCAGCGCCTTGCGTGAGGAATGCACGCCCTTGACCGTGCCGGAAAAGCTGCTGTCGACGGCCGCCAGCCGTTCGGCGGAGATTTCGAACATGGTGACGTCGGCGCGCATGCCCACGGCGATCTCGGCGGCATGCATGCCCGCGACGCCCGCGCCCAGGATGGCGATCTTCGCGCCGGGAACGCCCGGCACGCCGGGCAACAGAAGGCCGCGGCCGCCAAAGGGCTTGAGCATGTACTGGGCGGCGACCAGAGTGGCCATGCGGCCGGCCACCTGGCTCATCGGCGCCAGGAGCGGCAGGCGTCCATGCTTGTCGGTGATGGTTTCATAGGCGATTGCCGTGGCGCCCGACTTCATCAGGCCCAGCGTCTGCCGGCGGTCGGCGGCAAGGTGCAGATAGGTGAACAGCGTGTGGTCGGCGCGCAGCATGGCAATCTCGGATGGCTGCGGTTCCTTCACCTTCACGATCAATTCGGACTTGTCGAACACCGACCTGGCATCGGGCAGTACCGTGGCACCCGCCGCCCGGTAGGCGTCGTCGCCCAGGCCGATGCCCGCGCCCGCGCCCGTTTCCACGAAGACCTGATGACCGTGATGAATGAGCTCGGTCGCCCCTTCCGGGGTCAGCCCCACGCGGAATTCCAGGGTCTTGATCTCGCGAACCGTGCCGATGCGCATGGAAATCTCCGTGGTCTGGCCGGGGACAGTAACGGCGAAGCCGGAAAATTAGCCTGCGTTGCGCTCCTTGCGCGTGCCAGAAACGGTTTCGTCAATCCCGGCTTCGCGCAATTTCGTGCCGTTGGCCCCAGTGTTGTTGGTGGTGCTGGCGTTGGTCGTGGCGCTCTTGGTCAGGTGATGGAGCATCAGGGCCGAAGCCTTGTCGGCATAACCCTGTTCCAGGGCGGCCAGGATCTCGAGATGCTCGTCGATGGCGCTGTGAATCTGCTCGACCGGGTAATTCCAGCGCCGCGACAGGAAGCGGCGCAGCGCGATCTGTTTTTCCACCGCCTGCCGCATATGGCGGTTGCCGCAGCAGCGGCCCAGCTGTTCGTGAAAGTCGGCATTGAGTTCGTGGAAGGCTTCGCCATTGCCCGGGCCCCACGGTTTGCGGCGCAGCGCAAGATGGGCGGCGCGGCTTTTGCCCGCCCAGGCACGGTCCAGGCGGAAGCCGGGCAGCAGCAGCAGCGCCGGCTCCAGCGCGCGGCGGAAGGCATAGCTTTCCTGAAGCGCCCGACCGCTTTCGCCGGTGAAGGTCCAGCCGTGACCGGTGCGCCGCTCCAGAAGGCCCAGGTCGCTCAGCCGCATCAAGACCTTGGTCGCGATGGACGCGCGCACACCGAAGCGGCGCAGGATTTCCTGCTGGGTCACATGGTCCGGCAATTCGCCGTGCTGCCGGGCGTGGGCGATCGCCTCGAACAGGCGGGCTTCCTCGCTGTCCTGGCTGTCAGGCGTGTGGCCGGCAGCCTTTACCGGAGCGGCCAGGACATAGCCGCGGCCGGCGCGCGGCGCCACCACGCCTTCCTGTGCCAGAAGCTTCAGGGCTCCGCGCACCGGCGTGCGTGAAACGTCGAAGAGGCGGCACAGATCCTCCTCCACCAGGCGCTGGCCGGCGGCCGCGCCGCTGTCGGCCAGATGGCGGCGGATGCGGCGCGCGAGCTCACTGTGCAGGTTGGACCCGGCCATCTTCTCTCTGCTCACGAAATTCAAGTGCCCGGTACATGCTGCTTATTTGGTCTTTCGTCGGCCGAAATACAATCCGGATGCGCAAAAAGGGGGCGGGCCTTTCGCGATGCGTCAATTCCTTTCGGCGGGCGGTTCCGGCCGTCATCGCGTCCAGGCCTTGCGAAAGGTTCGCCGGCTCCATTTTGAACGGCGCGAATTCGCGCGGAATACCGCCACGCCGGCAAGGCGTGGGTTCGGTGCGCTGGTTTGATTGCGCGCGCCCTTTGGGCATAGGATCGCGCCAGAAAAGAACAGAATCGTGTGCGGGGGGTGCATGCCGCAGGACGCGACGCGGACATGGAGCCGGCGACGGCTTCTTGCCTCGGTGGCGGCGCTGCCGATACTGGCCGCCACCGCCGACGGACGGAATATTTCCGGCGAGCTGCCCTGGTCGCCATTCGCGGGCGATCCGCCCCGGCCGGTCAATCCGCTGGGCTGGTATTTCTTCACCGCGGGCGAGGCGGCAACGGTCGAAGCCATTGTCGACCGGCTGATTCCCGCCGACGAACTGTCGCCCGGCGGCAGGGATAGCGGTTGCGCAGTCTATATCGACCGCCAACTGGCCGGCAGTTTCGGCAAGGGCGACCGGCTCTACTGGAAGGGGCCGTTCCTGCCGGGCCTGCCGACCCAGGGCTATCAGGGCAACATGCCGCCGGTGGCGCGCTACCGGCTGGGCCTGCGCGCGCTGGGCGATTACGTCAACCGGACCTATGGAAAGGATTTCGTGAAGCTGACGGCCGGCCAGCAGGACGCCGTGCTCAAGGGGCTGGACGAGGGCACCATCGCGCTGAAGCTGGCGCCGGGCTTCGACTCCAAGGCGTTCTTCGAGCTGCTGTTGCAGAACACGATGGAAGGCTTCTTCGCCGATCCCCTCTATGGCGGCAACAGGGGCATGGCGAGCTGGAAGATGCTGGGCTTTCCCGGCACGCGCTACGACTATCGCGATCATATCGACAAGTACAACCAGCCTTATCCGCTGGGGCCGGTGTCGATCTACTCGCCCATGGAAAGCTGAGAGCGATGGCGCGGCTGTTGCCCAAGAAGGATGCCGTGATCATCGGCCTGGGCTGGACCGGCGCGATCCTGGCCCAGCAGTTGACAGAGGCGGGGCTGGACGTGGTCGCGATCGAGCGCGGTCCCTGGCGCGATACCGCCACCGACTTCAACATCGGCTACATGCAAGACGAGCTGCGGTATGCGATCCGCAAGGATCTGTTCCTCAATCCGGTGCTGGAAGCCATGACGATGCGCAACCGGTCCGACCAGACCGCGCTGCCGATGCGCGACTACGGGTCTTTCCTGCCGGGTCATGGCGTGGGCGGGGCGGGTGTGCACTGGAACGGCAAGACCTGGCGGTTCTGGGAAAGCGATTTCCAGATTCATACGCACCTGACGCGCCGCTATGGCGCGGACAAGATCAGGGGATTGCAGCTTCAGGACTGGGGCGTGACCTGGGACGAGATCGAACCCAGCTTCGATGCCTTCGAATATCTCTGCGGCATCTCCGGCAAGGCGGGCAACATCAAGGGCGCGTTGCAGCCGGGCGGCAATCCGTTCGAGAGCCCGCGGGCGCGCGAATATCCCAATCCGCCGCTCAAGACCGGTTATCCGCCGATGCTGTTCGACAAGGTGGCGCGCGAACTGGGCTATCATCCCTTTCCGCAGCCCACGGCGAACCTGTCGCGTCCCTATGTCAACCCGCTGGGAATCGCCATGGGCGAATGCACCTATTGCGGCTTCTGCGAGCGTTTCGGCTGCGCCAACTATTCCAAGGCCAGCGCGCAGACCACCATCCTGCCGGTGCTGATGGCCAAACCGAATTTCGAGGCGCGCACCGAATGCGAGGTGCTGAAGGTCAACCTGACGGCCGACGGCAAGGCGGCGAAAAGTGTCACCTATGTCGATGCCAGGGGCGTGGAATATGAGCAGCCGGGCGAGATGGTGCTGATCTGCGCCTATTCGCTGATGAATGTGCGCATGATGCTGCTGTCGGGCATCGGCACCCAGTATGATCCGGCGACCGGCAAGGGCAATGTCGGCCGCAACTATTGCTACCAGACCAGTTGCGGCGCGCGCCTGTTCCTGGAGGGCAAGCATCTCAATCCCTTCATCGCCTCGGGCGGGATGGGCCGCACCATCGATGATTTCAACGGCGACGGCTTCGACCATTCGCACCTCAATTTCGTGGGCGGCGCGGGGATAAGCTGCGATCCCAGCAACGGCAGGCCGATCGGCTATCGCCCCACCCCGCCGGGCACGCCGCGCTGGGGCGCCGGCTGGAAGAAGGGGACGGTGGAGGGCTACCAGAACGCCATGAACATCGGCGCCCAGGGATCGTCCTATCCGGTGCGGGAGAACTACCTGGACCTCGATCCCACCTATAGCGACCGGCACGGCCGGCCGCTGCTGCGCATCACTTTCTCTTTCCCCGACAATGACGTTGCCATGTCGCACTACATGTCGGACCAGCTGGAAAAGATAGCAAAGGCCTTCAATCCGAAATCCTATTCGGTCGCGCGCATCCAGAAGGACTGGAATTCGGTGCCCTACCAGTCCACCCACAACACCGGCGGCGCCATCATGGGCGAGAACCCGCGCACCAGCGCGGTGAACAAGTATCTTCAGAGCTGGGACGTGCCCAATGTCTTCGTGATCGGCGCGTCGGCCTTTGCCCACAATGCCGGCATGAACCCCACCGGCACGGTGGGGGCGCTGGCGTTCTGGGCGGCCAAGGCCATCACCGAAAAATACATCAACCATCCCGGCGCACTGGTGCACGCATGAGGGGCATTGTCGCCGGGATACTGCTTCTGATCGGCACGCCCGCGTTTGCCGCGACACCGATCGAGGAAGGCCGCTATCAGGCCGTGCTGGGCGACTGCGCCGGCTGCCACGGCAAGGACCTGGCGGGAGGCGTGGTGCTTCAAACGCCTTTCGGCAGGCTGGTGACGCCCAACATCACGCCGGACCGGCAGACCGGGATTGGCGGCTACAGTTCCGCCGACTTCCGCGCCGCGATGAAGACGGGTTATGCCAGGGGCAAGCCGCTTTATCCGGCGATGCCCTATGTCAATTATGCGCGCATGCCCGACAGGGATGTGGACGCGCTGTTCGCCTACCTGAAAAGCGTCAGGCCGGTGCGCCACGCGGTCAACGTCAACCAGCTGCGCTTTCCATACAACTGGCGCTTCCTGATGCGATTGTGGAACCTGGTCTTCTTCCACACCAGGGCGCCCGCGCCATCGAACCACGGCGCGGCCTGGATGCGCGGCGAATACCTGGTCAACGGGCCGGGTCATTGCGGCACCTGCCATACCGGCAAGAACCTGTTCGGCGCCGACAGCGGCCCGGCGCTGGGCGGGACGCTGCTGCAGGGCTGGTTCGCACCCGATCTCGGCGGCGACCACATGACCGGACTGGGCGGCTGGCAGGCGAGCGACGTCGTCGCCTACCTGAAGACCGGTCGCAACGGCCATTCCATCGCCTCCGGCCCCATGGCGGAGGCCGTCGAGAATTCCACCACCGCGATGACGGATAACGACCTTGAGGCGATTGCCGTCTATCTCAAGGAATTGCCGCCGCCGGCGGCGCGGGCGAGCCAAAGCCCGGGCGATGTCGAACAGATGAAGCGTGGCGCCAGCCTCTACCGCGTCAACTGTTCGGCCTGTCACGGGCTGGACGCCAAGGGCGAGGGCCCCCTGGTGCCGCCGCTGACCGGCAACGCCGTGGTCAATCAGGCCGGTGCCGATACGCTGGTGCGGCTGGTGCTGGCCGGTTCGCAAGCGGCGGGCACGAAATGGGCTCCGACCCGGCCGGCCATGCCGTCGCTGGCATGGCGGCTGAACGATAAGCAGGTCGCCGATGTCCTGACATATGTGCGGGGCAACTGGGGCAACCGGGCAGAACCTGTCGCACCCGGCACGGTGGGCGATATTCGTGCCGCATTGCAGGGCGGCAGGTAGAATGGACTTGTGAGCGCCCGGCGGCGGGGCATACGCTTTGTGCCGCGTCTGGGCGCGTTGATCGGGAAGGGGAAACAGCAATGACGAACAAGGGAACGGACCGCAGGGCTCTTCTGGCTCTGATGGGAGCGGGAGCGGCAGTCGCCGGCATCGGCGGCGCGGCGGCGGATGCCGCCAATCCGGTGATCGAGTGGAACATGCACATGTTCGCCAGGGACACCACGAAATTCCCCTATGGCCCACGGGCGACCTATCGGCCCGATCCGGCGAAGAACCCGACGGATCCGCTGGCAGCCTATCTGGCGCACATGAAGGAATTCGGCATCGACCGGGCGGTGATCGTCCAGCCCGAACCGTATGGCGACGATCACAAGCTGGTGCTGGACTGCCTGGCGCGCACCTCGCCGCAGCAGATGAAGGGCACGAGCCTGTTCTATCCCAAGGATGCCGACGCGCCTGCCAAGCTGGAGGCGCTGGTCAAGGCGCACCCGCGCATCTGCTCCACGCGGTTTCACCTGCACAGCGGCAACAAAGCCTATTTCACCAGCTTTTCCGAACCGGGTGTGCGGGCGCTGTGGAAGAAGGCGGTCGATCTGAACCTGGTCGTGGAGCTGGATCTGGGGCCCACTTTCGCCCGCGACGCCGGCCAGGCCATCGCGGCCTTTCCCGGCTGCAAGGTGCTGATCGACCACATGGCCAATCCCAAGACCGGCATGATCTGGGAATATGGCGACGTGCTGGACCTTGCGAAGTATCCCAATGTCTACATGAAGCTGTCGCAGCTGAGCTACATGACCAGCGACAAGCCCAATTACGAAAGCCTCATTCCCTTCACCCGCCGGGTCATCAAGGAATTCGGGCCTGACCGCATGGTGTGGAGCGGCGACAGCCCGCATATCGTGGATGTGCACATGAAGGGCTATTCGGCAGCGGACATTGCCAAGGTCAAGGGCGGCAATCTCAAGCGCCTGCTG